>PIVL01000400.1 GCA_003354145.1 Paracoccaceae bacterium | reverse complement strand
CAGATCAGTTTCAGCTTCGATCTGATCTTCAGCAACGTCCACTTCCATGTGCAGGCAGCCGGTGATCCCGAGGCGCGCGGCATCCCGCGTGTAGTCCTCAAACAGGTTGTCCCGGTTCAACGCTTCAACCTTATCCAACCAAGGATAAGACAATCGATCCCGATAAATCAGGTGCAGATGGGTATCAAATAGCATCGCGATGTCCTCCACTCAGCTTCAAATATTCTTTACTAAATATGAAAGTCAAGTTTATATACGAATAGCGAGACAGAAGTGCCATATTTTTTGGAGATGTCCGCATAATGTGTTGGTCCGCTGTGCGGGACAAAACGACCGCGTTGAGCCTTGTCAAAAAAGGCGTTGAAAAAATTCGAATATTTCCAGAGCGTTGCCACTGTAGGAGAATCAAAATGGCAATGTGTGGTTATCGATCTGGCGTGATCAGGGATACTTCGCGCTCAAACTGGCAAAACGACGCAAAGCGTCCAATTGCATGGTCGGCGTGGTATCCAACACAAGATACGAGTGGTGTTGAAGAACCTTCAGGGCAGTTCTTTGAATTGGGTGATGTAATCAGGGATGCCACTCTAACCACAAAGCAAAAATTTCCCGCTGTGTTGATGTCGCATGGCACAGGCGGAACAGCAGAAAGCATCGGTTGGCTTGCACGTACCCTCGCTTGTGAAGGCTATGTAGTTATTGGTGCAAACCATCACGGAAACTCTGGCTTAGAGCCGTATCTCGCCGAGGGTTTTCTTTGTTGGTGGGAGCGGGCAACAGACCTTTCCGTGCTGCTTACATCAATCGGAACTAAGGGTTTCTTTGCCAGCAGACTTGATTTCGATCAAGTGTCAGCGGTTGGTTTTTCTCTTGGATGCCATACGGTTATGGCATTGTCTGGGGCGCAGACCTTGTTGGATGAATTTGACGCTTGGCGCAGCGCCAACAACATCACCGAGGGTGGCCCGAAAGAGTTTCCAGATGCAGCGGATAGCATTCCAGACCTCGTTGAAACGTCGAAAGCTTTTCGACAATCTTGGGCACAACACGGGGGCGATTTCACGGATAGTCGGATTAAATCGGTTGTTGCAATTGCTCCTGCGCCGCCAGTCCGAGCCTTTACCCCGCAGTCCATCGCTCAGCTACAGTTACCTTTGACGATCCTTACAGGCAGCGCTGATCACGAAGCACCATCAGAGCATTGCGCCGATTGGCTTGTGAAGCAAAACAAGGACATTCAGCGATATGATCTCGGTAGCGACGTGGGGCATTACACGTTCTTGGAATACCCTTCTGATAAGTCGCTCGTTGGAAAGGTCGGTATCTTTTCGGATCATGAGAATGTCGACCGAAGGGAAGTGCATAAGCAAGCCGCGAAAATAGTGCTGCAAGCTTTCGCATAAGGGTACTCAAAGGGCTCGGAGCGGACCAACGCAGTTTAGCGACATGGCTTATTTTTTGCACAGCCAAGACCCAAGGGAGAACCAAATGGGAAACTAAAACTTACGGCCTGATGGGGGCCACAGCTTTGGCTGCGATTGCTGGATCAGCAACGGCGGGCGAATTTGATGGTGTCGCTTTTCTGGCCAAGCTGATCGGTGGTCAGCAATACGAAGCCCTTTATGGCCGCACTGCCGAGGGCTGCAAGCTGTTCACTGACGACTGGTCCCCTACATTTGACTCGGATGCCTTTCCGGCTCCACAAACGCCGTATTGGATCGAGGCCACCAGCATGGTTTATGCTAAAGCATGTTGTTTCAACTCGACCTGACCCGGTGCCATTTATTTGACGCCGTAACCGAACAAAGACTGAGGTAAGCAATGGCCCGCATCACACAAGTCGAATTCTTCATGATTGACCTAAAGCCAAAGGTGAAACGCGTCGACGCGATCCAAAGCTTTGTCAGCCAGGAAACGCCGTTTGTACGGATTACCGATGCCGATGGTGCAACCGGTTTGGGCTATAGTTATACGATCGGTCAGGGTGGCGGCGCGATTATGTCGCTTTTACGCGAAACGCTGGTGCCGCAACTGATTGGCCGCGAGGCAGAAGAGATCGGGCGCATTTGGCGGGACCTGTTGTTCTCGACACATGCTACTGCGGTGGGGGCCATCACGTCGCTTGCGCTAGCGGCCATTGATACGGCTCTTTGGGATCTGCGCAGCAAACGCGCCAAGGTTCCGCTTTGGCAGTTACTGGGCGGGGCCAAGGATACCGTCCCGATGTATACAACCGAAGGCGGCTGGCTGCACAAAACAACGGAAGAATTGGTTGCCGATGCAGTGGACGCCAAAGCGGCGGGATTTTCTGGCTCAAAGGTCAAAATTGGCCGCCCGCATCTTAGCGAAGACCGCGAGCGTTTGATGGCTGTGCGCAACGCGGTTGGTCCGGAATATGAAATTATGACCGATGCCAATCAATGTTTCAGCCGCGCTGAGGCAACGCGCCGCGCAAAGGTGCTGGAAGAGGCTGGGGTGGCATGGTTCGAAGAACCGATGCCCGCAGATGACGTGATGGAGCATGCGCGTCTTGCCCAAAGCACATCAGTGCCTATCGCAGTTGGCGAAAGTATGTATTCGCTTAGCCAGTTCAAGGATTACCTTGTCACCGGCGCCGCAAGCATCGTGCAGGTTGATGTGGCCCGGATCGGTGGCATCACCCCTTGGATGAAAGTGGCCCATATGGCCGAGGCCCATAACGTGCCGGTTTGTCCACATTTCCTGATGGAGCTGCATGTGTCACTGGTCTGCGCCATCCCCAACGCTCCGTGGCTGGAATACATTCCGCAACTGGACGAGCTGACCGCCAGCGGTATGCGCATGGACGCTGGTCGCGCCTATTGCAGCCATGAACCCGGCCTGGGCATTGACTGGGATCACGACAAGCTTGCTGCGCTGCGGATCGACGGTCTTGGCGGCATAGTCGCCGCCTAAGATAGAGGGAAAACAGATGCAACGAATGGGAATGGTGATCGGGCTGAAACCGGATCGGATTGCTGAATACAAACGCCTGCACGCCAACGCGTGGCCCGGTGTTCTAAGAATGATCTCGTCCTGCAATATCAAGAACTATTCGATCTTTCTGCGAGAGCCTGAAAACCTGCTGTTTGGCTATTGGGAATATCACGGCACCGACTTTCAGGCCGACGCCGCCATAATGGCCGCTGACCCTGAAACCCAACGCTGGTGGGATGTGTGCATGCCCTGTCAGACACCTCTTGAGACCCGCAATGATGGGGACTGGTGGGCGATGATGGACCAAGTGTTCTTTCTGGAGTGACACCAATGTTTGAAAAGTTGCAACAACACTGGCCCAAAGCCAAAGCCCTCAAACCCATCGTCATTTTCGGTGCAGGTTCGATTGTGTCAGATGCGCATCTGCCCGCCTATGCCAAGGCAGGCTATCCAGTGGCTGGCATCTACGACCCCGATCAGGACAAGGCGCGCGCGTTGGCTGACAAGCATGGGTTTGTTGTCTATTCCACTCCGCAAGACGCAGCAGGTGCCGGTGACGTGGTATTTGATCTTGCAACTCCGCCAGACGCCCATGCCGGTATTCTGAAACTGTTGCCTACTGGCGCGCCGGTTCTCATGCAAAAGCCGAT
>PIVL01000843.1 GCA_003354145.1 Paracoccaceae bacterium | reverse complement strand
CCGGGATTCCGATGCGGTACATCTCGTCCCGATCGCGCACGAAGTCCACGGCCAGGAAGTACTGCCTGGCGCCGGTGCCGAACAGGTCCCTGCACTGTGCAGCGACCATCGAGCACTCGCGGGCCAGCCGCGTCCGCAGCGGCACCGTCGGCGGCGGCAGCGAGACAAGGGCCTGGTTCGCCGCCACGTACTTCGCGAAGTTCGACACCGGCTCGAAGCTCGCGTCGCCGGCCATGCGCTCCACGTGCACGACGTCGCGGCGCTGGATGGTGTGGCTCGTCGTCTCGTGTATCATCGCGAGCCGCTCCATCGCGCACCGTGCCTGTCGCACGAGCCGCTGTTGGTGCTCGTTGGTGCCGAACGTTCCGTCCGTCAGCAGCGTCGCCGTGCTCGCGAAGACTCGCGCCGCCGTCGCGGGCGGCACGCACCTCACGACGTCCTGCGGGCACAGGTCCTGCGTGCCCAACTGCAGCAGCGGCGCCACGTGCGCGATCGGCACCCGCAGCACGCCCGCCCACAGCTGCGCTCCCTGCCTGTACCACGTCTCACACGGCGCCCGCGTGGAGCTGCGGTGAAAGGCGAGCAGCACGTGCCCCGCGTTCCTCTTGCTCTGTGGTTCTTGCAGCGGGTTCAGCGTGGCCATCGCGTACATGTGCATGATTACGTGCCCTGCGCTCCGCGATGGTCCCCTGTAATCGTCCTCCGCCAGCGTGTCGAGCAAGTGCTGCTTGGAGCCCTTCGCCGCGATCCACACGTCCAGGAAGCCCGCCTGCGCTCCAGAGGCGTCGCCCGGAGTCGCGGCGTCGAGGCGGACGTCCCTCGGCGCCGCCGCCATGGCTGCGCCCGCGCGAGCGCTCGTCCTCGCACGTGCCGCCAC
>PIVL01000842.1 GCA_003354145.1 Paracoccaceae bacterium | reverse complement strand
ACAGGGGCACACATACATACACGAATACCACACGCAACACGAACGCACACAATAAACTCGCAAATCAGCACATAATGTCTTCTAACCAATTTCTTTCGAACGAACAGCATATCGAGCAAGCATCCAAGCTTTACTGTGTCTCCACCCATGCAGTTGAAAGTTTACTTCTTATTTGCCCAGACCTCAACACCCGTTCCATTTTACAAACATGTTATGTCACGCAGCGTACTCGTAAAAGTAACAATGAAAACCGACAGAATAGCAGCAACAACCCCGACCGAGCAAACCAAAGTGCTGTTGACTTCAACACACTTGAAGTCTTTCAGTACGCATTAAAACTGATCTATAAGGAAGCGAAGCCGTACATCCTCAGAACGAGGGCTCCATTGCGAGCCAGACTAACGGCGAGTAATCCCCACCAACCCTACAAAAAACTCTCTCCTGTCTCAGAGAAAACAACATTAAAGAAGTACGCAGCGAGTGTAAGTGCATTTCTTTTGTTCATGATGAAATTTTTTGGCCATCCACTGCACAATGAGAACGAACAGTTCGATCCTGCAAGAGTATATCGTGACAACGTACGCGAGCATTTGGTACAACCGAATTTTGGAGCACAGTACATGGAAGCAAACGATGATGTTTGGCGTGCTACAGTTGTTTCGAACTGTGCTGAGAGTCTTAGGTTGTTTCTCGAGGTTGTCGCACGAGGCCACGTTGATATTGTTGACGGCTACCAATCACAGCCGATGTGTGTTTTTCTTTTGGCCGCCATGATGGACAAGAAACTAATGTTCAACCATAGCCAAACTGCCATTACCTCGGCTAATGCCATGAAACACTTTGCATGGACAAATATTCTGTTGCTAATAACAAGGGG
>PIVL01000399.1 GCA_003354145.1 Paracoccaceae bacterium | reverse complement strand
CGCGGACCAGTTCGTGACACGGTACTTTCCTTTGGGAATTTTGTCGCGACGGGCATCATTGAATTTGTAGGGCATTACCGTCGCTCGCGTCAGAGAAAACGCTGGAAATACCGCGACACTCCGATCCATTCAACAACGCCGACATGGGACAAATTTCCCGATTTTTCAAAATGGACCACTCAAATCGAGCTACTCAAGAGGAAGCTTGCAGAATCTGATTGTTGGCTTAACAGGAAGCTGATACTCGATTTTTAGATGCCCTTTATTTGCCTAAACTGTAACGGAATCGCCTATGTTAACGGTATCGCCTATGTTGTTTGTTGGATTAACGCTATTGTTGCTGACCCTATTCGCTTTCTTCACTCAAGGGGTCACGCAGTTTCTGTTGGTGGTATTTGCCATTGGCCTTTTTCATTTCCCTGCGTTTCTTCCGACGGCGCTTCAAAAGAAGCTATTGAAACCAAAAAGTAATTTTCTAGAGAAATATCCCGAGATTCCAGTGCCACTTTTGTTAGTTGCTTGTTGGATAATGGTTGGCACAATCAGCAATTCCTACGCCGCCGCTGTGGGGCATGGGGTTTTGGCCATAGTTGTTAT
Source organism: Paracoccaceae bacterium (assembly GCA_003354145.1). Classification (GTDB taxonomy): domain Bacteria; phylum Pseudomonadota; class Alphaproteobacteria; order Rhodobacterales; family Rhodobacteraceae; genus NORP181. Next base: position 3,022 of record PIVL01000399.1, on the reverse strand, counting down.
CTCTATTTGCTTCGTTTCTGTGCGGTTGCTAAATGTGGCTGCCGCGATCACCAGGCGCGCGTCGTCGCTGACAAAGACGACCGAGGTGATTGCTATCTCAACCTCGCGCCACCAAACGCTGTATATGCTGCGAATTTGCGCTGTGGCTCTTTCTCTTATGGCTGCAGTTACGCTTGTGCGAGGTGTTTCACTGGGTTTTTCGAGTGCGGTAGTCCAGTTCATCTTGGCCGCAGTTGTCTTGATGTTTTCGCTGGTGAGTTATCGTTTGGAAATGTCACTGCAATCATCGATCAAAAGCAAGGTCTCGCGAATTATTGGCAAGAATTTGAAGGCATCGCCTGCAAGCGTGGCTCTTTATTATTCAGGGCCTCGCCTAGTTGATTTGAGGAAAAGCAAAAGTAAAATTGCTATAAATGTTAATGCCGTCGAACTTGTAATGCATCTTAAACAAAAAAAAATTGCTCCAGCTGTGATCTTGCGAGAGTCACATTCAGTAAATGTAATGGAAAGCTTAGAGTTGACTCACGTGTGGCATTGCCCAACCATGGGACAGCTCGACTATTTGGCGCAACCCACCTTGAAAGTGATTTTATATGCCAACGATGGAGTAAAAAATGGCCATTTCATTAGGTTTAACCAATTCAAACATGTTCTTGTCCCTACTGGTCGGCTTGCCAAGGCAGAAACCCTGCACCGTGGTTGCGAAATCTACCACGCAATTATCGCACCATCACACGCAAAAGCTAGAGAATGGCGTGCGATTTCAGGGGAAAAACTCGCAGAGCGTATTTTTACGGTAGGCGAATATAGTGCCGACAAACCTGAATACAGTGTGGCCAAAAAATACCCAAAATTCAAACCAACCATCACCCTACATGTTGGTCAATATTCAGCTACACAAAGTCGCGTTTTGGCTCTGGTTAAAACGGTACTTAGCACCAAAAGTGCGTTCCTTGAGGTTTGGTTCCCAAATGAGGGCAGATCATTCACAAGTGTGCAGCAAGCAAAACTCTATAGCGAAATCGACGGACTACTAGAAGCACATGGTGCCTCCTGCGAAAGTGACGATCAGTTACCTGTTCAGTTGAAACTTGGAACGCCATCAAACGCTGCGAACGCTGCCGATTTTCCGATCGTTCATTCTGGAAGCTTGCTAGATGATTTGTCTGCAACTGGTAAGCCACTTTTGTGGTTCGACGATGCCTTAGCACCTTCGAGTTTGGCAAACTTGGGCTCGAGCGTGGCTGGTTTTACATCGTCTCTTAAGAGCATTCTTGAAGTGCGTGACGAAAACAGGGAAGACCCCATGCACTTCGAGTACTGGGAAGACCTTATTGCTTCGCTATCGGGCCCAAAACCAGAGGGATTTGAAGCATGATAGCGATATTTGTGACCTTTATTGCTTTTGTCTCTTTGAGCGCGATTGTTGAGTACTTTGAGAAAAAGGCGATCCAAAACTCACAGGTAACATCTCTCCCAGAGACAGATTTTGCGGTACCAAAAATTACCGTTTTTGCAAAAGGCGCGCTGTTCATAGCTGTTTGTCTTGTATTTCTCGTGACTCTTTTGGGATATCTTAGTTTCACAACAGCTATTTTAGCTGGCGCGATCCTTTTGTTGACAAGAATTGGCATGTTTTTGCAAATTACGACAGCGGCAATGCTAACGGCTCCCTTGCGCTTACTTGGTGCTTTTGACCTACCTGAGTTTGCGGGTGCTAAATCGGCGTTCTATTTTTCGGGCACAGATCACAAAGATGCGTGGCACTTTCACATGTGGGAAGAATACCTCAAGAGAAGTGATCCAAATCTACTGCTGATTTTGCGCGAGCGCTCGCACTTCAAGAAAGAGTGTAAGCGCAATTCAACAGTGGCGATTTACTTGCCTAACAACAAAGCTCTGAGTTTGGTGAAAGACCGGCTAAAGGAACGGCTTAGTGCGGTCTTTTATGCCAATAACAGCATGCACAACTCTTCCGTTATTCGGCTAGTTGATGAGGTCAGTCACGTTCAGCTACTGCATGGTGATAGTGATAAGCCACCTTCATTCCATCCCACGGCAAAGCTGTATGATTTTCTGTTTGTGGCCGGCCAAATGGCGATCGACCGATACAGAATTCATGATGTTGAGATTCCTCGCGAGCGTTTTCGTATTGTCGGGCGGCCTCAAGTTGACGCAATCGAAACGACCCAAACCCGGTCCATTAATGGTTCAAAGACAGTCGTCTATATGCCGACGTGGCGAGGGTTTTTTGATGATACACAGTTTTCGTCGCTCGCGAATGCCGCGCAGATTGTTGAGGGCATATTGGGGGCAGGGCAAAATATAACGTTGCATTTCAAGCCGCATCCCCTGTCCTACAAAGATCCGCAATGGCCCAAGTTTGAGAAAGAAATCCGTCAGGCGCTAAGCACGTCAAGAGATGACAATAGCATTGGCGTGTACTGTAAGAAGGACACATCACCTTTTGATTTGTACAATTTGGCTGATGCTCTTGTGACAGATATTTCGTCGGTGATGATCGACTTCTTGTATTCTGGAAAACCGTTTGCTGTTGTGACGCCAACCGGTTTGAGCAACGAGGAAGGCGTGGAGTTTCCCTCATTAGCGGCATGTTACCAGATCAACGACAACCTGTCGGATGTTGTGGAAGCGTTTTTTGATGACGATGTGAAAGCTACTGAGCGACTGGCAGTGCGCGAATATGCGTTTGGCGACTTTGGGCGAACGCCAGGCGAGGCATTCAGAGAAGCCTGTGATGAGATTATCCGACGGTGCAATAAGGAAGATTAAGGGACACTTAAGCAACCTCTTCAGGGAACGATTGTCGAAGCATTAAACAAGAAGTCAAAAAACTGGTTCTGTCGCGAAGTTTTTCGGTTTTGGTTTCAAACTTTTGTCGGTAGGCGTTTCTATCTGAACTTTTCCTGACGAGTGTGATTTCAAAATGATCGATTTCAAAGGCTGCCATTATCCAAAATCAGTGGTGCTTTATGCGGTGACCTTCTATCTGCGCTACCCT
>PIVL01000398.1 GCA_003354145.1 Paracoccaceae bacterium | reverse complement strand
AGCTTGCCTTTTTCAGCGTAATCCGCGCGATGATATTCGGGACCCAGCACCGCCAAAAGCGGCGAGGCTTCGGTCATACCATAGCCATGCGCCAGATCGACCTGCGGAAAGGCTGCAACAATCCGGCGCAGCAGTTCTTCGGCCGAAGCCGAGGCCCCGAAACTCATTTGCCGCAGACTACTGAGATCGAAATTTTCAAATTCCGGTAAATCCACTACCATCTGCATCATGGCAGGAATGAACATAGTCGCGTTCACCCGGTGGCGTTCGGTGATTTCCAGAAAACCAAGCGGAGTGAATTTAGGCTGAATGACCATCGTGCAACCAGCATAAACGCAGCAAAACACCCGCGCCCCTGCCGCTAGGTGAAACATTGGCCCAATCAGCAGATGGGTTTCATGCGAGCGCACATCATAGGCCTGCGCATGACCCGATGAATTGGCAAACAAATTCAAGTGGGTCAGCATGACGCCCTTGGGCTTGCCGGTGGTGCCGCCGGAATAATAAATGATCAACGTATCATCATCACAGCCCACCTCCTGTGTGACCGGATGGTCTGCGGCAATCATATCCTCATATGACAGCTCATCCTCCTGCGGCGCCGCGCCAATCACCACGAGCCGGACATGATTGCCAAGCGTGGTGCATACCTTTCGCGCCATGTCCAGAAATTCAGGATCGGCAATCAGGATGCGGGCGTCACAATCGGCCATGCAGCCGACCAGTTCAGAAACAACCAACCGATAGTTCAGCGCAACCAACTCGCCAGCCATTACCGATGGGGCGAAATAACACTCGTAAAACCAATCCGAATTCAGTCCCAAAAAGGCGACCCGATCGCCGCGTTTCAGCCCCAAATGACACAGCGCGCCGGCGAGCCCTTGGCAGCGTTGCCATAGCTGCGACCAACTGGTTTTGCGATCCTCGCAGATGATTGCGATCTTGTCGGGGTTTCTGGCGGCATTGCGCTCGATGAAATGGGCAAATGACACGGTCATGGGGATGGCTTTCTGGAATTACGGTACTCAGCGTTTGGCCTCAGGTCGCGTGTGAAAGTTGACTGATCAGACTTTCGGCAAGTCCGAATTCCTGCAGCACAGATCTGGTGTGCTGACCCTTTTCAGGCGGCAATCCCTGAATACTGGCGGGTGTTGCAGAAAATTTACAGGCGGGACCGGGAAAGGTCAGCGTGCCGTCAACCGGATGTTTCATGCTCTGGAAAAAACCAACATCACGTAAATGCGGATCGTGCAACAAATCCTCGGTCGAGTTGATACGCGCAACGGGGACTTCGGCAGCCGTAAGCAGGCTCAGCCATTCGTCGGTTGTCTTGCTGATCAATATCTCCTGAACCGTGTCGCACCAGGCCGACACATTGTGCAACCGCGCCGCCACATCGGCAAAACGAGGGTCGGTTTTGATGTCGGGCCGGCTCGCAAGATCGGCAAAACGGTGCACCTGTTTAGTCGTGTAAATAGTCGCGGCAACATAACCATCTACAGTCTTGAACGGGACCCGCTCTTTTGCGATTAGACGTTGATAAACCGGCTCGCTTGCAGGCGGATCAAAGACCGCTCCGGTCATATGTTCGGTCAGCATAAAGGCAGACATGGTTTCGAACATCGAAACATCCACTTCTTGACCCTGACCGGTGGATTTTTGTGCATAAAGCGCAGCCAGCGCGGCATAAGCTGCGGTTATGCCCGACACTTTGTCAGCCATGACATTGGCCAGATAACGTGGCTCGTTACCAGAGGCCCGTGCTTCGAGCAGCGGCACACCAGTCATACCCTGGATCACGTCATCATAGGCAGGCTGTCCGGCGTACCGTCCTTCTCGCCCGAATCCGCCAAGATTCATGTAAACCATACCGGGGTTTACCTCTTGCATGCGTTGGTAGCTCAGCCCCAGCCGATCCATAGCCGCCAGGCGCGTGGAATGGATGAACATATCGCAGCGGCGCGCCATCTCGAGCAACGCCTCGTTTGCCTCGGGACGTTTGAGATCCAGCACCACGCTGCGTTTTCCTCGGTTCAACGTGGCGTAGAGACCAGACGCACCTTTGCGCTTGCCCGGGCCGATCTCACGTGTGATATCGCCTTCCGGGCTTTCGATCTTGATGACATCCGCACCCAGATCAGACAGGATCTGGGTACAGTAAGGGCCCATAAGAACTGCCGTCATGTCGAGAATTCGCACGCCGCTGAGAGGCCCTTTTGTGGGCGTTTTCTCCATGCTGGCTACCACTGGGAATAGGGCAGAAGCAACGAGATCACCGGGAACAGTATGATCAAGGCAAACACCAAGATATCGATTGCAAGGAAGTTTATGACCCCACTAAAGATCGTGTGAACAGGCGCTTTCGGCCCAACAACCGAGTTGATGATGAACACATTGAGCCCCACCGGCGGTGTGATCAGCCCGATTTCCAGTAGTTTCACAACCACGACACCGAACCAGATCAGATCAAGCCCCATACCTTCGACCAGCGGCACCACAAAGGGCAAGGTCAGCAGCATGATTCCCAGGGGATCAAGGAACATGCCCATCACCAGGTACAACAGCACGATGATTAACAGGATCGACCAGTCCGTCATCTGGTAATATTCGGTCAAAGCGATCACATCGCGGGTCAACCCGGTCAGCGACACAAAGGCCACGAACATTTTGGCACCAGCGGCGATAAAAAAGATCGAAGCACTTTGAATGGCCGTATCCCGCATCGCTTCAAGAAATTTGTCCCACTTCAACTTGCGGCTGACGACACCATAGACCAGCGCAAACGTCATGCAGACAGCCGCTGCCTCGGTGGCGGTGAAAATGCCACCATAAATACCACCGATGATGATCAGGAACAGCAACAGAGCAGGCCAGGCCTTTGCAAGCGCGGCCCAGCGTTCGCGCGTGGTGATGTCCTCTTCTGGCACAGGGGCGTCCTGTGGATTTTTGCGGGCCCACAGATAGATTACCAGCAGCATGCCCAACAGCGACAGGAGTCCCGGCAGAACTCCGGCAAGGAACAACTTGTTAACCGATTGTTCTGTGAACAGACCATAGAGGATGAACAAAACGCTAGGCGGGATCAGGGATCCCAAAGTGCCGCCCACGGCGACGGTCGATGTGGCAAGCCGCATCGAATACTTATTGCGCAACATTTCCGGAATACAGATCCGCCCCATGGCGGCCGCGCAGGCGACAGAACTGCCCGTAATCGCGGAAAACCCGCCGCACCCCATGATCGATGCCATCGCCAGGCCACCGGGCACCTTGGCCAGCCAGACCCGACCTGCATAGTAAATTTCCGTAGTTATTTCAGAGTGGTATGCGATGTGCCCCAAACCAATGAATAACGGCACCATACTTAATGGATACGAGTGCAGGAATTCGAACACATTGGATGAAATCAACGACATGGTGGGGCGAATAGCCCCGACCGCCTGAAAATCGTCCCCGTATTTGAACCCGAAGAAAAGGTAAGTGCAGACAATCGCCAACCCAGCGAGTGCAAACCCAACCGGAACGCGCAGTGCAATCAGGATTAGAGCGACGGCAAAGCCGACCATTCCGATCGTGGTAGGATCCATGGAAGTTACCCTTTGTTTTTCATATTAGTTTCCGG
>PIVL01000397.1 GCA_003354145.1 Paracoccaceae bacterium | reverse complement strand
CGGGCCTCCTGCGGTTCGTCCGAGCCTCCCACTGTTCATTCGGGCGGCTCGAAACGCATTCGGGTGTCCCGTAAAATCCCGCGGGTTGTCTACGCCTCCCGGAGTCTGGCATGGCGCGTTTGGAGCTCGCGTGGCTCATTCGGGCCCTTTGTGGCTCGTTTGGACTTCTTGGTGCTCGCTCGGGTATCGTGGTGCTGATTTGTCCTCCCTCGGGTCTCCTGGTGCTCGTTCGGGGCCCCCTGGAGACTGCCCTGGCTCATGTGAGCCCCCTGCGGCTCGTTCCCGCTTCGTGGGTGTCGCTCGGGCGCCCTGCGGCTCGTTCGGGCCTCGTCTGGCTTGTTCGGGCCTCTCGGGGCACTGCTGGAGCCGGCTTGACCCTCCCGGAGCCGACTGTGGATCCTGTGAGCCCCATGGAGCTCTTTCGGCCCTCGTTGTGCCGGTATGGTTCTGCCTCGCGCCTGCTGGGGTCTGCTGGAGCACAGCTGACTCCCAAGGGTGTCCGGAGCCGCGCAGGGACCCGCGGGTGGGGGCCAGTGGCACCCGCCGGTCCCCTGGGGTCATAGGGATGCCCGGGGGCCCGTGGCGAGGCCCAGGGACTCCCGTGACATGGCGGGTGCAACTCGGGCCCCCTGGGAGACCGCGGGGAGTCTCGGGGCCTCGCGGCCACCCCCGCGCTCAGGGGCTCAAACCGTGTGCTCCTACGACCATGGAACGTGCTCGTTCGGGCCTCCTATGGCTCCTTCGGGCCCCCCTGTGGCACGTTCGAACCTCGTGGGGCCCGTTCGGGCCTCTTGGGGCCTCCTGGGGCTCGTTTGTCGGGTATTCCCAGGGTCTGCCGTAGCCCATTTGGGCCCCCTGGGGCGCGTTCCGGCCTGCCGGGACTCATTCGCGCCTCCTGTGGTTCGCTCGGGCCTCCTGATACTCGATCGGTCCTCCCAAGGCTTTCTGAAGCTATGTTGCGCCTCCTGGAATCTGTTGTGGCTCGTTTGGGCCTCATGGAGCCTATTCGGGCCTCCAAGGGCCTCCAAGGGCTGACTCATTCGGACCTCCTGTGTCTCATTCGGGTCTCCTGGGGTTCATTCGGGCCTGCTGGTGCTCGTTCGGCCGTTCTGGGGTCCCTTGTGGCGCGTTTGGCGCCTCGTGGTAACTGCCGTGGCTCGTTCCATCCCTCTGGGGCACATGTGGGCGCCTTGGGGCTCATTTGGGCATCCCGTGGATCATTCGAGCCCTTTGAGACCTATTCGGGCCCCTCGTGCAGCCTCTGGTTCGGTTGGGGCCCCCCGCAGTATTTTGGGGCTCTTTTGTGCCTCCCGGCGCTCATTCGGGCCTCCTGATGTTCATTCGAGCTGCCTGGTGCCCATTCGCGCTTCCTTGGGCTCGCTCGAGCCGCGTGGAGCGCCCTGAGGTTCCTTTGAGCCTCCTGGAGTTTGTTGTTGCTCATTTGTGCCTCCTGGGGCTCGTTCGGGCCCCCTCGGGTCTCCTGGTGCTCGTTCGGTGCCCCCCCGGAGACGGCCCTTGCTCACGTGAGCTCCCTGCGGATCGTTTCCGCGTCGTGGGTGTCGCTCGGGCCTCGTGTGGCTCGTTTGCGCCTCGTGTGACTCGTTCGGGCCTCTCGGGGCGCTACTGGAGCCCACCTGGACCTCCTGGAGCCGAATGTGGATCGTGTGGGCCCCACGGAGCTCTTTCGGCCCTCGTGCTGCCGGCATGGTTCTGCCTCGCACCTGCTGGGATCTACTGGAGCACAGCTGACTCCCGGGGGTGTCCAGGGCCTCGCGGGAGCCCCGGGGGAGGCCCGGTGGCGCCCGTCAGTCCACCGGTGTCATAGGGGCTGCCAAGCGCCTGTGGGAGGTCCAGGGGCTCCCGTGACATGCGGAGCGGGGCCCGAGATCCCTGGGAGACCACGGGGAGCCTCGGGGCTTCGCGGCCCCCGCGGGCTCGGGGGCTCATAGGGGCTCCTGGGATGCCGAGGCGCGCCAGGGGCCCATGGATCACTCAGGCCGCCGGACGCCCCCGGATGCTTCCATGTGCTCCTGCGATCATGGGCCGTGGTCATCCGGGCCTCCCGCGGCTCATTTGGGCTTTCTTGTGACACGTTCGGACCTCGTGGGGTCCTCTTGGGGCCTCCTGGAGCTCGTTTGTCGCGGATTCTCGGGGTCTGCTGTAGCTCGTTTGGGCCTCCTGGGACTCGTTCCGGCCTGCCGGGGCTCATACGCGCCTCTCGTGGTTCGCTCGGACCTCCTGATGCGCATTCGGTGCCCCCAGGGCCTTCTGAAGTTATGCTGCACCTCCTGGAATCTGTTATGGCTCATTTGGGCCTCCTGGAGCCCATTCGGGCTTCCAAGGGCTGGCTCATTCGGGCCTCCTGTGTCTCATTCGGGTCTCCTGGAGCTCATTCGGACCTGCTCCGGGCACATTCGGGCCTCTTGGGGCTCATTCGGGCATCCTGCGGCTCGTTCGAGCCTTCTGGGACCTATTCGGGCCCGCTGTGACTCATTCGGGCCTCGTGGGGCTCATTTCGGTTTGCTTGTGGCACGCTCGAACCTATTGGGGCTCATTCGGGCTCCCTGGTCTGGATCATTGTGGCCTCCTTGGGCCAATCCGTGCCTGCCGGGGCTCGTCCGGGCTGCCTGTTCCTCATTCGCGTCGCTTGGAGTTCATTCGGGTCTCCTGGGACTCGTTCGGGCCGCTTGTGGCTCATTTGGACCTACTGTGACTCGTGGATTCCTCCTGAGACTCCTTCGGATTTGCTGAGGTATCCTGGGGCCAATTTGGCGCGTCCTCAAGCCTGCCGTAGCTCATTCGGGCCTCCTGGGGCCCATTTGGGTCTCCTGGGGCTCATTTGTGCCTCCTGGGACTCATGGGGACCTTTTGCGCCTCGTTCGGGCCTCCTGCGGCGTCCTCTGGCTCGTTGGGGCCTCCTGGAGCCCTTGGGGCCTCCTGGAGCCCGATGTGGCTCGTTTGGGCCTCATGGTGTTCATTCGGGCCTCCTGGCGCTCACTCGGGCCCTCTGCGGTCAATTCGGACACCCTGCGGCTCATTCCGATCCCACGGGGCCTCCTCGGGCTCATTCGGGCCTCCTGGGGCTTGCTGTAGCCCATTCGGGTCCCCTGGTTCTGCGGGCCTCCTGGAGCTCATTTGGACCCCCTGCGGCCGGTTCGAACCTCTTGGGGCTCGTTCTGGCTTCCTGGGGTCTCTCGACGCTCATTTGGGCCTCCCGGGGTCGGCTGTGGCTCGTTTGCGCCGCCTGGAGCCCATTCGAGCTTATTGGCGGTCGCTTGAGCCTCCTATGGCTCGTTTGTGTCTCCTGCGGCACATTCGGGCCTCGTGAGGCCCCCTGGGGCTCATTTGGGCCTCCCGGAGTTTGATGTCGCTCATAATGAACGGGGCAACACGTGCACCTGTCGTTCATACGATCGTCGATGTGTGAGGCAAACCGCGGACACGCCGCGCACATAGCGATCGATGCAGCACCTGGATCGGGCGGGCGGCCTCCATCCTCGGGAGACACGCGGCACATCCACGGCGTACGCAACGATCGAGCGGCGACCGCGAGGCAGGCGCGAGACCGCGCCCGAAGGCAAGACCGTGTGAGGCTACGGTCGGTCAGTCGTGGGCCGGTTGGGTGGGC
>PIVL01000841.1 GCA_003354145.1 Paracoccaceae bacterium | reverse complement strand
AACGTTCAGGATACTGAACCGCCCGGACTACCCGCCCAAGCCTGTTGGCCTGGCTATACGGTGGCCGGGCGGTGACTCTGAGTACATGGCATGGGGACACCCTGACGACAACAACTGTAGTGAGGAGAAAGCGCGCTCATGTTTGAAAGATATATTCCGTTCTGGATCACCCTTACTCTTCTTCAACGCAAAATTCGACTTATCCGTAGCGGTCGAAAAGTGGGGGCTGAGGATGCCCGACTGGAGGCAGGTTCACGACGCCATGTTTCTGGCGTTCCTTGCCGACCCCCACGCGAGGAATTTGGATCTGAAGAGTTTAGCGGAGGACTTGTTGGACTGGCCAGCGGAAGAACGCGATGCAATTGCTTCCTATGTGTGGGAAAACCGCGTCCACCTGAAGGCGCGGTTCGGCGGCAAGGTCAACAAGAAACAGAAGAAGCAGGAAGCCAGTAATGCAGGCGAGTGGCTGGCCTATCTGCCGGTCAGTGTGGTCGGCCCATACGCCATAGGCGACGTGGACAGGACCTATGAGCTGTTCGAGCACCTTTACCCCCTGATCGCTGCCAACGCCATGTGCGACGCCTACGACCGCGAGCGCAATATCATGCCGATCTTCATGGAGAACGAGCGCGACGGGATGAACGTGGATCTGCCCATGCTGGCCGATGACGTACCACACTTGCGCGATAGCCTTGAGCGAGCTGACGACGTGCTGCGCGACATGCTGGACGCGCCGGATCTGAACATAGACGCAGACGCACAGCTTGCCGAGGCGCTCAGTAGCGCGGGCATTGTGGAAGACTGTGACTGGGTACTGACGAAGACAGGTCAGAAGTCGGTCAGCAAAGATAACCTGACGTTTGAGATGTTTCAGGACCCGACC
>PIVL01000085.1 GCA_003354145.1 Paracoccaceae bacterium | reverse complement strand
GCGATCTGGACGCACAGGCCGCATTTTTTACCTCTGAACGAAGCAAAGCCTTTGGTGGCCCATCCGTCCGTTCGGACGTATGGCGCGCATTGTTGCGCGGGGCTGGTCACTGGGTCATTCGCGGCTATGGAATGTGGTATATTCAAGATAAGGAAACCGGCAAGACCGCTGGCTGGGCCGGGATTATTCACCATATCGAATGGCCTGAACCCGAATTAGCCTGGACTGTTTTTGACGAATTCGAAGGCAAAAGCATTGCCTATGAGGCCGCGACAGCGGCACGCGATTTTGCTTATGAACATCAGGGTTTTGGCCCACTGATCAGCCTGATTGATCCTACCAACGTCAGGTCAATCAAACTGGCAGAACGGCTTGGTGCCAAACTCGAAGGCGAAGCCACTGTAATGGGTGGTCCAAACCTGGTCTACCGCCATCAGGCTCCCGACCCCAACATGCAAGCGAGGACAATTCATTGACTGACGACGTCACACGCGCCGCCGAGCTGCTAAAAGAGCATCGCGAAAGCATTGATCGTTTGGATGCGATCCTTGTCTATACGCTGGGCGAGCGCTTCAAACACACAAGGGCTGTCGGGAAACTGAAAGCCAAACACGACCTTCCCCCGTCCGATCCCGCCCGCGAAGCTGCGCAGATCGAACGCTTAGAAGACCTGGCAAACCGGGCCCAACTGGATCCGGAATTTGCCAAGAATTTCCTGAATTTTGTCATTCGGGAAGTCATCCAGCACCACAAGAAACACAAATCGTAGGGTGGGTGAAAACCCACGCACCCTGAACCAAAGCCATTCATTAGGAGAAACAAACAATGGCCATGAAAATTCGTCTTGCCCGTGGCGGCAGCAAAAAACGCCCTTTCTATCGCATCGTCGCGGCTGACAGCCGTATGCCACGCGATGGTCGCTTCATCGAAAAGCTGGGCACCTATAACCCATTGCTGCCTAAGGACAGCGAAGATCGCGTGAAAATGGATATTGAACGTGTCCAGTATTGGTTGGGTCATGGCGCACAGCCGACTGACCGTATTGCCCGCATGCTCGAAGCTGCTGGCGTGCGCGAAAAAGCCACTCGCAACAACCCGGTTAAAGGTGAGCCAGGTCAAAAAGCCAAAGATCGCGCTGAAGAGAAAGCTGCCAAAGCGGCCGAAGCCAACGCAGCACCCGCTGAAGCACCTGTCGAAGAAGCCACCGCAGAATAAGCGGTTGATCGGGGCACCGGCGCAGAAAACGCCGGTGCCCAAACTCCGCCCCTGCCCCAAACACGAGGATCAGCATGAGCGACCTTATCTGCGTCGGAGCCATCGCCGGAGCCTTTGGCGTCCGTGGCGAAGTCCGCATCAAAAGTTTTTGCGCTATCCCCGAAGATCTCGAAACCTATTCCCCTCTCACCACCGAGGACGGAAGCCGAAGCTTTACACTTACCCTGTCCCGCTCCATTAACAATGGCTTTGCGGCCCATCTGGAAGGGGTTGCCACCAAAGAACAGGCCGACGCCCTGCGCGGCACTCGCCTGTTTGCGCGACGTGATCAGTTGCCGTCTTTACCGGATGACGAATACTACCATGCCGATTTGATCGGGCTTGAAGTTCTGGACACCGGTGGCCAAGTGTTGGGTCACGTCAAGTCAGTGCAGAACCACGGCGCGGCCGACCTTTTGGAAATTCACGCGCCCGGACTGAAAGAAACAGTTTTATTGCCTTTCACGCTTGTTGCAGTTCCCACCATAGACCTCGCCGCCGGACGTATCATTGCGGACCCGCCTGACGGACTATTCTGATGGCAAATGCACCAAAAGTCCAAACCCGTTCAATTGGCCGCAAAACCATCCGTGCATCGTTGACACCGCGTGAATTGATAACTCCGACGCCTGAGCTGAAAAACGTGTGGAAGGCGACAGTCATCACCTTGTTCCCTACCGCTTTTCCCGGCGTCCTGGGCGAAAGCCTGACCGGCAAGGCCCTGAACGAAGGTCTGTGGCAACTTGCAACCATTGACCTGCGCCGATTTGGCAAAGGTAAACACCGCAATGTCGATGATACCCCTGCCGGAGGTGGTGCAGGCATGGTCCTGCGCGCCGATGTTCTGGGCGAAGCCATTGACGCCGCCCAAGACACAAGCCCGGCAAACCCGCTGATCTATCTCAGCCCGCGCGGCAAACCGATGACACAGGCGTTGATGCAAACACTTGCTGACGGCCCCGGTGTCACCTTGCTTTGCGGTCGTTTCGAAGGCGTAGATGAGCGCGTGTTGGACCATTACGACATCCAGGAAGTGTCATTGGGTGATTTCGTCATGACTGGCGGCGAAATCGCCGCACAAGCATTGATCGACGCGACCGTGCGGCTGATCCCGGATGTACTGGGCAATCAGGAATCGACTGTCGATGAGAGCTTTTCGTCCGGCCTGCTTGAGCACCCGCAATATACCCGCCCTGCCGAATGGGAGGGCCGCACAATCCCGGAAATCCTGGTGTCCGGCAATCACGGCAAGATCGCTGAATGGCGGCAGGAACAGTCCGAGGAACTCACCAAACAAAGGCGTCCTGATATGTGGGCGCGTCACCGTGCCGGAAAAGACAAGGACTAGGCTCTGGGCCTATAAAACGCCAACGCTGACAAAGACCGCTTTCCGCAATGGCTGACATTGGTCGAAAACCGAGTAAGGTCCGGACAGCGGACAAAGCTGCCGATCAAGAAACCAGGCAGAGAGATTGCAAACCCGAGCAGGGTCAGAAGGCGAATTTCGAGAGAATATCCACAAACCCATCCAAATTGTCGAACATCTGACCGTGCCCCGCGTTCGGCACAACTCCTATATTTACCCCGCGAGACTTTAAAAGGTCTGGTGATGGGGTGTCTGGTCCAATCGCTTCGGGAGTTGCCGGAAGGGTTTTCTCCCCGTAAATAAATGTTTTTGGAATTGGGAGAGCAAGAAACGAGTTCAAAAGGTCGTCGCCAACGCCATTCAACGCTTGAGCATTCCGATATAGTCCGAGTGGAGAAATGTGTTTCCAGACGTTATTTCTCCGCAATCCAATTATGTCACCCGATATCGCGCTCTCAAAGATATCAGCTTTCATTTTCGGAAAGACCGTGGAAACAAAGTCAGCCTCACTATGGGAAACAATTTGTTTTACCAGTCCGCCGCCTCCGGCAGTAACATTTCCTTCACCCACAATTAATTTTGCGACTATATCAGGGCGCGCCATTGCCAGACAGATTGCAATGGTCCCGCCCATGCTGTGACCAACTACTGTGACATTCCGACAATTTGCATCATCCAGCAGTGTCGCAATTGAGGCTACGTGTTCCTCCAGCGTGTACCCGTAATTCTGCGGAGTATCACTGGCTCCAGAACCGAAATAGTCAACCAACATCGCTTTGTGAGCAGGCATATTAGGGTGCGTCACGACGTTGAAGAATGATGCTGCTGCCGAGAAGCTTATTGCAGGCAAATAAACCAAAACCGGTCCATCTACAGGTGTTTCAAGTGAACGGATAAACGCGTCTTGATTTTGCACATACACGCTTCTCATAGACAAAATCCCTGCTTTAGTTGTTTCCCGTGCCCAAAAGTCTGATGAAAGAATACAATAAATACGAAAATTAGCAAATCTGGGAACCCAAGTCTTCGCGATTTTTCCTAGTGTTCGGCACCTGACACAAGATTCCCGATTGAAGCAGAGTGTAGGACACGGGTCCAGCATCCCTGAGCGAAACTGTCAGATGACGGCTGGGAGCCCAAACTTACAGCGCTTTCTTCAACCATTTGGTAAAGACATTAGATGCCGCACTCATGGGCGTTGAAGTATGCAAGGTATAGCGACCGAGAAGCACTTCAGAGGTGTCAGGTAATGCGCATAACCGGCCTGCGTCCAGATCGTCTCGGATTATGAACTCGGGTGCTAGCACCATTCCCATCCCTGCGATTGCGGCCCTTAATGCAACATCATCCAGATCAAAATGACCGTCAAACTGAAGTTCTACATTTGGCGTTTTTGTCTCTTGCAGCCAGGTTTTCCAGTCCCAGTTACTGCTCGTGCATTGCAACGCAGGAATGCTTGAAAGGACAGTCGTATCCTGAATTTGGGACAACAGACTTGGTGATAGGTAGGGGCGGGACCGGTCTTCAAGTAAAATCTCGGCGTTGCGCACGGATTCCGAGATGGGGAAATAGGCCACAGTGACGTCTGCCCGTGGGTTTTGTATCAGACCTGTACCGTTGTTCACCTCTATCTTCACCGCAACATCTGGCCAACGTTTTTTGAACCCATTTAGCAACGGGATCAGCCATCGGGTTGCCAGAGTTGTCGGAAATTGCACAGTGACGTCTTGTTCGCCTCCCATTGCTGCTTCGACAGAACGACTAAGAATATGCAGGCCAGAACTGGCTTGGCGCAGAAATGTGCCGCCCGCGTCGGTGAGATGGATCGCGTTGTTACTACGGCTGAACAGTTGCACGCCCATGGCGGCTTCGAGATTCAAAATCTGGCGACTGACGGCACCCGATGTAACGCCAAGACGTGCAGCCGCAAGTTTAAGGCTGCCATACTCTGCGGCGACTGCAAACACCCGCACGGCGTTTAGTGAAATCTGATCAGAATTTTGCATGAGTAAAACTCACTCAGGGAGAGAAATTATCGTTTGTATACTGTGAATAATGCAGGTCTATCAGTTCAAGTTATCATGCGAGAATCTCTGATGCAATCCTCACAGAACTACGTGCCTGCGATATTATGGGTATTACTGAGCACATTTCTGTGGACGCTGATCTTTGCTGCCGGAAAATTTTCTGACGGGGACATCGGCGTATTTCAGTTAACGCTTTTGCGATATATCGGCGCATTGATCACGTTGATTATGTTGCTGCCAGGCCAGGATGGCATCAGAGCGCATCGCAGCAAGCAACCCTGGGTACATCTTACCAGAGCGCTCAGCGGTTCCGGCGCCGCTGTCGCCATCACTTGGGCCTCCGCAAATATGCCACTTGTCGATGCAACGGCAATTGGAATGCTTTATGGTGTATTTGCAATACTTCTTGGAACTGTGGTCCTCAAAGAACATGTCAGCCGCTGGCACTGGATTGCCGTTATGGTTTCTCTTGCAGGTGTTGCTATCGTTTTGTTCAGCAAAGGGGCATTTCGGGGTGGGGTCTCGACCCTACCCGCGCTGGCCGCTTTTGCAAGCGCTACACTCCTCGCAATCGAAGGTCTGTTGATTAGCGTTCTGGGGCGTTCAGAACGCGCATTCACGGTCATGCTCTATGTGACATTCTTCGGAGTCTGCCTGATGCTTTTCCCCGCAATTATAGAGTGGCAAAATATCAGCGTGAAGACTGGTGTGTTGTGTCTGCTTCTGGGTCCCCTAGGGATAGTTGGGCAATACTGCACCATTCGTGGCTACCGTTCTGCGCCGCTATCGGTTGTCGCGCCAGTCGACTATTCATGGCTACTTTTCTCAGCCATCTTGGGCGTTGTCATCTTCCGCGAAACACCCGGCATCGGCACATCGACCGGTTGCGCCGTGATCATTCTTGGCGGTGTGCTTCTAGCGCGACGAGGCAAACGAAACTAGGTCATGCACAACGGCAGCTTTGTCCGCATAGCTGCCCCTTGAATCTTTGTCCGACCAACTGGGGCGCACCAGAGACATACTGGGAATCTTGTGTCAGGTGCCGAACACTAGCAACTGATGTGCAATAAGGGCTCATTGCCACCATCTGACGGTTTTTGTCGGATGTCCCGTTCGTTAAAGTGAGCGGATATTGGGATGGTCAATTTCAATCATTGTGGCAACATAGTTCATGGGGGTCAGGGGGATTGCCCATGTCACATCTGTTTTGGCTCGATCAAGAACATCTGAAACGCATCCAACATTTGTTCCCCAACCCACGCGGGGTTGCCCGGGTTGACGACCCCATTACCGAAGTCCAGAGCCTAAGCTATCGTTCGGCTTAAGTCGAAATCACAAATATCTCTTCCTCATCGTTAAGCCCCTTCAACCTGTACCGCCCAAGCGGGCGGGTTTCTTCTCGCTCAACGCGTTGGCAAAAGGCCTTGGAAACCAGCAGCTTTTCATCCAAAGTTCCGCACAAGCTCGCCACCCTGCTTGCCAGATTCACGTCGCGGCCAATAATTGTATAGTCCAAACGGGTGCCTGATCCGACATTGCCAAAGGCGACATCGCCAAAATGCAGCGCTATCCCCACGTCAAAACTGTGTTCACCGTCAAAACCCGAGACTTCGCTTAAAGCCTCACGCGCAGCAATTGCGGCTTTGGTGCAGGTCAGTTTTTCGTCATCCGTCGCGCGAAAAATCGCTAGTATCCCATCGCCCATGAATTTCAGGACTTCGCCACCGTTCTTCTCAATCGCCGGGACGATGCAATCGTAATAGTCGTTCAACAGCCGGGTTGCCTCTTCGGCCTCCATATCGGCGGTTAGTTCGGTGAACCGGCGCATATCCGCAAACAGGATTGCAGACTTGATCCGCGTAACCTGACCACGATGCACATCTCCGGACAGGATACGTTCATAAGGTTCGTTCCCCACATACATTCGAATGACTTCGCCCATGATCCGGTGAGTGGTCAAAATTTCCTGACAGGCGGCGATGGCCGGGAAAATCACCCGAAGGAATGCGAAATCAAGGTCTGAAAAACCGTCTTTGGATCGGGTGGCAAAACTGAACGTGTTGGACATTCCGTTGGCCATAAACACCGGCATCATCACATAGTGCGTCAACCCTTCCTCTTTCAGCTCCGGGACCAGATTATAGGCGTCGTCTGGCGTGTCAGGTAGCCAAAGCACCAGCCATTCACGGGTGCGGTGCACCTCGGCGGCCGGAGATTTATCGTATTGATCGCTAGGGTCGGGGCTAAACGGAAATGAATAGCTGCGCGCACCTTTTCCACGTTCCCAAAACCGCGCGCTTGCGACGGCCTCGGCATGCAAAAGTCTTACAATCGACGTGGCGCGATCCAACGGCAGACCTGCATCTCTGATCCGTTCGGACATTTCAGTTAGCACAATATCCGCGTCCGTGGCCCGCCGCGCATCCCCCAGCATGTAGTCGATCAATCCAAGTGCATTGACGAGCATTTCGGGAGGCAATTGTCCAAGGGTTGGGGTGTCATTTGACATCTGGTCAGCCTCTTATTTGGAAACGCAAGTCTTAGGATCAACGATTTAAGATGATAAGGCACGAATTTTTATCACACAAACATTTCTCCGAATACTTGCGACGGAATTTCTGGTGCGCTGCGTTCTACTCTTAGTATTCGCGCCCAACAGGATCTTGAAATGATATTGAGAATAACGATTCCCGCAGCCATCGTCGCCATTGTCGCCACAGCTGCATTTGCAGCTACACCCGGGGTTAAAACCACGACCTCGGGGCAACAGCGTTGTATTACATCAAACGGCATTCCAGATCACTCGACTGGTAAGTTTCCAAACGCCCATAACCCAAACTCTATTCGAGCGCAGAAAACCAAAGTCTGTATACCGCTTGCTCCGCAGAAAAGCAGCAGATCCACCCCGGTGCGTACAACCGGAATTGCACTGAACGGTGTACTAATTCGCCCCGGCACCGCCGGTTATTACGACCCGAATTCACGCCGTGGGCATTCGCAAAGGCCGGTATCAAATTGGCAAGTCGAAGGAATGTTTGCAGGTAAAAAACTGGGCATTGATAACAACAACGCCCATGTGGATAAGCGTGGCCTCTATCACTACCACGGCGTTCCACCAACGCTTGTTGGCGTTAATGGCACCACCCAGATCGCGTGGGCGGCCGATGGATTTCCGATCCATTACATCGGTGATCAGGCACGCCCCAGCTATATGCTGAAATCCGGCTCTCGGCCCAGCGGGCCAAAAGACCCCGGTGGAGCATATGACGGGACGTATGTTCAGGATTGGGAATACGAACGCGGGCTTGGCAATCTGGATGAATGCAATGGAGCGATGATGGGCGGTGAGTACGTGTATTTCGTCACGGACGCTTACCCGTTTTACCCGCGTTGCCTGTACGGGACCAAGATCACCAATATTCGCTGACAGGGCGCAAATTTGAATTTGCACGCCCCTTGTGGTGCAGGCAGACAAAGTATTGAACGCAAATTGCGAAACTCTTGTATGCACTCCCGGCGACATTCTGACGTATGAACCGAACTAGAACTATGCCCCTTGCCCCACCGATCATTCCCGCCTATACGACGCTAGTTCGGAATCGCCCTAACGCGGCTCCGGACCTTTGGTCTATTGCTATTCCGGCGCCCTTGGTCTTCTTCGGCCTGTCCGCACCCGGCATCTGACCAGCACATAAGGAACAGACGATCTGATCTCTGGCGGGCGCTGCGGCGGACCCGATGAAGACCAAAGCTCTTGGATCGCGCAAATTCTTCGTGGACAAACCACGAGCATTCAGGAGTACAAGCGATGGACCTGATCGCACAGATCGAGGCGGAACAAATCGCCTCCCTCGGGAAAGACCTTCCCGATTTCAAAGCCGGAGACACGATTCGTGTTGGCTATAAAGTGACCGAAGGCACCCGTAGCCGGGTGCAGAACTATGAAGGCGTCTGTATCGCCCGCAAAGGCGGCGGCGGTATTGCCGGTGCATTCACAGTTCGCAAGATTTCGTTCGGCGAAGGTGTGGAACGTGTGTTTCCGCTGCATTCGACCAACATCGACAGCATCACCGTTATCCGCCGTGGCCGCGTTCGGCGCGCCAAGCTGTATTATCTTCGCACCCGTCGTGGTAAATCCGCGCGTATCGTCGAAGATACAAACTACAAGCCCAAGTCGTAAGGAGCGGACAGATGAGAAAAGACATCCATCCCGACTATCACATGATCGACGTCAAAATGACCGACGGCACGATTTATCAGATGCAGACAACCTGGGGCAAAGAAGGCGACACACTCGTGTTGGATATTGACCCCACGGTACACCCGGCATGGACTGGCGGCGGCACACGCCTGCTGGACACCGGCGGACGCGTTTCCAAGTTCAAGAAGAAATACGAAGGTCTGGGTTTTTAATCCAAGCCACACAAAAAACGATGATCAAAGGCTGCCCATGCCGGGCAGCCTTTTTTGCTTGCCGGTCCTGTGATATACGCAAGACCGCCCCAATTCAGAAAAGCTGACCATGAAACAAGCTCTTGCAGATGCCCTCGCGCAGCGCGGTTACGACAAACTGACCCCGGTACAGGAAGAAGTGTCAAACCCGAAATTGGATGGATCGGACCTGTTGGTCTCGGCCCAGACCGGGTCAGGCAAAACCGTGGGATTTGGTCTTGCCCTTGCGCCCACACTGTTAGGAGACGCTGAATCATTCAGCTCTGCAAACAGCCCACTGGCGCTTATCATTGCTCCGACCCGCGAACTGGCAATGCAGGTAAAACGCGAGCTGACCTGGCTTTACGGCAAAACCGGTGCGGTTGTAGCGTCCTGTGTCGGCGGTATGGACATGCGCGACGAACGCCGCGCCTTGTCACGCGGTGCCCATATCGTTGTGGCAACGCCGGGCCGTCTGCGCGACCATATCATGCGCAAATCGATCAACCTGAGCGATGTAAAGGGCGTGGTACTGGACGAAGCCGACGAAATGCTTGATCTGGGTTTCCGCGAAGACCTTGAGTTCATTCTGGCCGAATCCCCAGATACCCGTCGCACCTTGATGTTCTCGGCCACAGTCCCACGTGGCATCGCGAATCTGGCCAAAAGCTATCAAAAGAATGCGGTGCGGGTGACCACTGTCGCCGAGAAATCGCAGCATTCTGACATTGAATACCAGCTTATGAACGTCGGCCCACGCGACACCGAAAACGCCATCATCAACGTGCTGCGGTATTTTGAAGCCCCCAATGCCCTGGTCTTTGCCAATACCCGCGCCATGGTGAACCGGCTGACTACCCGCCTGTCCAACCGCGGATTTTCGGTTGTGCCATTATCGGGGGAATTGTCCCAAAACGAGCGAACACATGCCCTGCAGGCCATGCGCGATGGCCGCGCGCGTGTATGTGTGGCAACTGATGTTGCTGCACGTGGTATTGACCTGCCCAACCTTGATCTTGTGGTCCACGCAGAACTGCCGTCCAACCACGAGGCATTGTTGCATCGGTCCGGCCGAACAGGCCGCGCGGGCCGCAAAGGTGTCAGCGTTCTGATCGTGCCACCGTCAGTCCGACGTAAGGCCCAGCGTATTCTGCAATCTGCCAAGGTCGTGGCCACCTTCAGCGACGCGCCCTCTGCCGAAGCGGTGATGGAGCGCGACGAAGAGCGAATGATCCAGGACCCATCCTGGGGTGAAACCACCACAGACCGTGAAAGCGGCACCGTGTCCAAACTGCTAGAGACGTTCAATCCCGAACAGATCGCAACCGCGTTCTTGCGACTTTACCGATCCAGTCACACAGCACCGGAAGAACTAAGTGCAGTTGGAACTGATACCAAAGCACCACCGCGCGCCGCATTTGGTCCAAGTGTTTGGTTCTCGATCACAGGTGGACGGGCCAAAGGTGCAGAACCGCGTCGTTATTTGCCGATGCTGTGCAAGGCCGGCGATGTGACACGCGACGACATTGGGGCGATCCGCATTCAGGACACCGAATCCTTTGTCGAAATCCGCAAAGCTGCGGTTGGTGGGTTTCTTAAGGCGCTGGGTGGCAAATCGGAACTGGAACCGGGTGCGAACATCAAACAGCTTGATAAGCCACCTTTGATTGCCAATTCCCCACGCCCGAAATTTGCGCCCAAGACCCAATCTGGAAAACCCGAACGGTCTAAGCCAAAGCATTCGGCAGCTCCGATTGATTGGAATGATGCGCCTGATCCGCGTCGCAAAAAGCCAAAGCCGACTGGCAAACCCAGCGGATCAAAACCGACCCACGCCAAATCCAGCCGCAAGCCGGAACATTCGCGTCCAGAAGGAGTTGTTGAGAGTTACAAAAAGAAACCCGCAGCCGGAGCGCCCAACTCCAAACCGGCAGGAAAACCGAGCCATTCCAAAAACACCACGCCTGTTGGTAAAGCTAACAGCAAAAAGAACAAGGCACGCCGGGCAGCAGCAGCCGCCGGTGGGGGGAAGGGTGGCACGGCCGCTCCGAAGCGCAAGAAATTCTAGGATAGATTGTTACAAAGAAAACAAAGCGGCGTCTGAGTATTCCGCTTTGAAACATCTGTGATTGCACTCAATGCAGCACAGTGCTTTTCATATGGCCGCACACAACATATAGTACAAAAATAAATCAAATCTCGGCAGAACGGGCAAAGGACAGGGCATGGCGCATATCATCGTCGTCGGAAATGAAAAGGGCGGTGCAGGCAAATCAACCGTGTCAATGCACCTGGCAACCGCTCTTGCGCGGATGGGCCACAAAGTTGGTGCGCTTGATCTGGATTTGCGCCAGCGGACTCTTGGGCGCTATGTCGAAAACCGGCAGGCGTTTATGGAATCTTCGGGTATCGCGTTACCTCAAGTCCACTGTCACGACTTGCCAGAGATTGATTCCGCCTCGTTAAAACCCGGCGAAAATGTCTATGACCATCGCTTGTCTGCTGCCGTTGCAAGCCTTGAACCTGACAATGATTTCATCCTGATCGACTGCCCTGGGTCACATACCCGGCTAAGCCAAGTGGCCCATTCGTTGGCTGACACTTTGGTCACGCCGCTGAATGACAGTTTCGTTGATTTTGACCTACTGGCGCGCATCGACCCACAGGGCGAAAAAATCCTTGGCCCATCGGTCTATTCCGAAATGGTCTGGAACGCACGGCAATTGCGGGCACAGGCTGGATTGCGACCCATTGACTGGATCGTTGTGCGGAACCGAGTGGCAACCCAGCGCATGCTGAACAAGGAAAAAATGGAGCGTGCCATCAAGATGCTGTCCAAGCGCCTTGGATTTCGGGTCGCGCCGGGCTTTAGCGAACGGGTGATTTTCCGCGAACTGTTTCCACGTGGGCTGACTTTGCTGGACCTCAAAGATATCGGCATCAAACAAATGAACATCTCGAACGTCGCCGCGCGTCAGGAATTACGCGAGATGATGAAGGCGTTGAACCTGCCGGGGGTTATTGTCGATTTTTGATGGTGGAGGGTGTGAATATGAGTATTCGCAAAACTGTATTGATCAAAGAAGCCATTGAGACCGACGGCCACGACAAGGCCTGCAATCCAATTACCCGGGTCGTTTCCATCGCAGTCGTTAAAAACCCATTCGCAGAGCGTTTCGCCGAGGATCTGTCTCGGCTTTTCGAATTGGGTGTCTGATTCAGAAGGTTGGTTTGATTGCAATGCCTAGCAATTCTGCCCAAGTGGGTTCGGACGAGCGCAAAGAATCCCTATTCCTAATTTGTTACATCGCTTACAAAAGCGTCCATTCAGTTCGGGTTCAAAGGCTAAGGAACTGGCCTCTCTGAAGCGCCGGGACCCGTTCAATGCGCGATCAATATCGTCAAGACAAACATCCAAGCCGTCAGTAAATCCGTCTTAACAAGATGGTTTTCCTTGATTTTATAAGGATAGCTGCGGGGCCAAACACGCTCTGACCACATGCGGTTTCGTAGCACAGTGAAATAGATTTCATTTTTGCGATATAATGGGCAAGACAATGAAGGAGGAACACTATGGCAGACATAGTTATACTGGGCGCAGGGATTGGCGGATTGCCAATGGCCTACGACCTCAAAAAAAATGTAGGGTCAGGCGATAATATCACCGTCATATCCAACAACCCCTATTTTCAGTTTACACCGTCCAACCCCTGGGCAGGTGTGGGCTGGCGCAAGAAAAAGGATGTAACCATTGATCTGGCTCCGGTGTTGAAACAACATGGGATAAATTTCCTGGCAGATGGTGTCAATAAACTGGCGCCAGAAGACAACAAGGTTGTTTTGGAGAGCGGTAAGGAAGTCAGCTATGACTATTTGGTCATCGCCACCGGACCCGAATTGGCATTTGACGAAATTGAGGGTCTGGGGCCGGATGGGTTCACCCAGTCGGTCTGTACAATCGATCATGCCACCGGTGCCAATGTTGCCTGGGAAGAATTTTGCAAGAATCCCGGCCCGATAGTCGTTGGCGCGGTTCAGGGGGCATCGTGCTATGGCCCGGCGTACGAATACGCGATGATAATGGATACCGAACTCAAACGCCGGAAAATCCGTGACAAGGTTCCGATGACGTTCGTCACAGCAGAGCCCTATATCGGGCATCTTGGTGTTGGAGGTATTGGCGACACCAAAGGGTTGCTTGAGTCCGAAATGCGTGACCGGCACATCAAGTGGATTACAAATGCCCGCGTTGACAAGGTCGAAGACGGAAAAATGAGCGTCAGCGAGATGGCCACAGGTGGAGAAGTGGTTGGTGAGCACGCGCTGGAGTTCAAATACTCCATGATGCTTCCGGCATTTCGCGGCATTCCGGCAATGCGCGACGTTGAAGGATTGGTAAACCCGCGTGGCTTTATTGTTGTGGACAAACATCAGCGCAATCCGAAGTATCAGAACATATTTTCGGTCGGCGTCTGTATCGCCATAGCGCCGCTCGAGGCGACCCCGGTCGCCGTTGGTGTTCCCAAAACCGGCTATATGATCGAAAGCATGGTCGCGGCGGCGTCCAGTAACATCGGTGAGTTGCTGAATCGTAAAGAACCAAGCCATGAGGCGACCTGGAACGCCTTTTGTCTTGCAGATTTTGGCAACAAAGGCGTGGCTTTCCTGGCACAACCGCAAAACCCACCGCGCAATTTGAACTGGGCTGCAGAAGGCCGTTGGGTTCACTGGGCCAAGATCGCCTTTGAGAAATATTTCATGCGCAAGATGCGCAAAGGAAAGTCCGAGCCGTTTTTTGAAAAGACCATCATGAAACTGACCAAGGTGACCCTGCTGAAATAGGCATAGCCATTATGCAGCCCCAAATCGGTTCGTTGAACCGGGTTGGGCCTGTAGTCTCTCTACACGTCGCACCTTAAGCGATAGCGTAGTGCCTGTTGAGCGCTTCTGTCTCATTCGATCCCGGACAATCGACGCAACATATTCCGCAGCATTTTCGCTTCTGCGACCGGGAACAGGGCTGACAGTTTTTGATCATATGTTTTCGCAACCGAATGCAAATCTCTGTAGGCGGCTTGTCCGGTTGCCGTCAGATTCAAATGCTCGACCCGACGATCCTCATCGTCTTTAGTACGGGTCAAGAACCGTCGCTTTTCCAGTTTACTGACCGCCCGGCTGATCTTGGTTTTATGCATGCGCGCCCGCGTACCAATCTCTTTCGCGGTCATTTGACCGTAGTTTCCAAGATGGAAAAGCACCCTCCATTCATTGCGCAGCATGCCATATCGCCCTTTATAGACCCGCTGAAACGCCATCGAACTTTCCTCAGCCGCCTGATTAAGCAGGTAAGGCAGGAAATCTTCTAAATCGAAATCATCTTTTTTTGCCATAGGGTGTCATAATGGTTGTTAGTTACAAAATCAACTATTAAGTCTGCCTCAGATAAGGGAGTATTGCACAATGAATCGCCCAAATGATCCGCACCAGATGATCCAGGCCTCAACACCGGTTGGAACCGTCGAGGGCTATATGCCCGGTTTTGGCAACGACTTTGAAACCGAAGCGTTGCCGGGGGCTTTGCCGCAAGGCATGAACAGCCCGCAAAAATGCAATTATGGTCTTTATGGAGAGCAACTGACCGGCACCGCCTTTACTGCGCCAAGCCATCAAAATGAACGCACTTGGTGCTATCGAATTCGCCCGTCGGTGAAACATTCGCATCGGTACAAAAAGATTGATCTGCCCTACTGGAAATCCGCACCAAACATTGACCCGGATGTGATTTCGCTGGGCCAATACCGCTGGGATCCGGTGCCCCATTCTGAGGAAGGCCTGACATGGCTGACCGGTATGCGCACCATGACCACGGCCGGGGATGTGAACACACAGGTCGGCATGGCCAGCCATATCTATCTGGTAAATACGTCGATGCAGGACGAGTATTTTTATTCGGCAGACAGCGAATTGCTGATCGTCCCGCAAGAGGGCCGCCTACGCTTTGCAACCGAGCTGGGGATCATTGACCTTGAACCCAAAGAAATTGCCATCATCCCCCGCGGGTTGCTGTACCGCGTCGAGGTTCTCGAAGGACCAGCACGCGGCTTTGTCTGCGAAAATTACGGGCAAAAGTTTGAACTGCCGGGACGCGGGCCTATCGGGGCCAACTGCATGGCAAACCGACGCGATTTCAAGACACCCGTGGCAGCCTATGAGGATCGCGAAACGCCATCGACGGTGATTATAAAATGGTGTGGCCAATTCCACAAAACCCATATCGGTCACTCGCCACTGGATGTGGTGGCATGGCACGGCAATTACGCGCCGGTGAAATATGATCTGCGCAACTATTGCCCGATTGGGTCTATCCTGTTTGACCACCCGGACCCTTCGATCTTTACTGTTCTGACAGCCGCATCGGGCGTACCTGGAACCGCAAATATCGACTTTGTACTGTTCCGCGAACGCTGGATGGTGATGGAAGATACATTCCGCCC
>PIVL01000396.1 GCA_003354145.1 Paracoccaceae bacterium | reverse complement strand
GGTGTTTGCACCATCGAGATGCTTTCAACTCCACCGCCAACAACAACGTCCATGCCATCGGTGATGACCTGTTTGGCCGCTGTGGCAATCGCCATCATGCCAGATGCACATTGCCGATCCAGCGACATGCCCGCAACCGTGACCGGAAGACCGGCGCGAACAGCGGCCTGACGGGCGATATTCCCACCCGAAAAGCCCTGTTGCAGGGCTGAACCAAACACACAATCGGATATCTCGGACGGATCAACACCGGCACGACTAACCGCATTCGAGATTGCATGGGCCGCGAGCGCCTGCGGTGTGGTGGCATTGAATGTTCCGCGATAGGCTTTGCCAATCGGGGTACGGGCGGTGGAAACGATGACTGCGTCACGCATGGTTTTATCCTTTGGTTATATCGAATTAGTCGGTCCAGCTTAGCGGCAGACCCTGAGCCTCGGCCGCCTTGCGGGCATATTTGCGGGTTTGCGAAAAGGCGTCAGTTAGTTCGGCCTGACCGGCTGGATCTTGCACCTGTGCAAAAGCAGCGGCGACAGCCTCTGGGGTATTGTCGTCAGGCAACAATGTGATGCCTTCGGTCTCATACACTCGGGTTTGCGCAAAACTGCCGCCCCCGGCCCCAAGAATAACGCGCGACGGCGCGTCCTCGGACACCAGATACAGCAACCCGGTGCTGATGGTTTCGGGCGCCAAAAGTTTTGTCACATCCGGCGGCAGCAGGTCTTCGGTCATGCGGGTTGTTGCGGTCGGAGCCAGCGTGTTGACGCGGATATCGTCACGCATGCCTTCAATATGAAGCACATTCATCAACCCCATCATTGCTGCTTTGGCCGCACCATAGTTGGCCTGCCCAAAATTGCCGTACAACCCGGATGACGACGATGTCAGCACCACCCGGCCATATTGCTGTTCGCGAAAGATAGGCCAACAAGCATGTGTTACGCAGGCACTGCCAATCAGGTGTACATCAACAACTTTGCGGAAATCCGCCATCGTCATCTTGGCAAATGATTTGTCCCGCAGAATACCCGCGTTGTTCACGGCGATATCGATACGACCCCATTTTTCCATGGTTTTGGCAACCATATCAGCAACATCTGCTTCGTCTGCCACGTCTGCACCATGCGCAATCGCCTCGCCACCAAATTCGCGGATTTCTTCAGCAACCGCTTGGGCGGCTTCGGACGAACGGCCCTGACCATCGGTAGATACACCCAGATCGTTGATAACGACTTTTGCGCCACGCGCTGCCAGTCCCAATGCATGGGATCGTCCCAGCCCTGTGCCCGCCCCGGTGACGATAGCAACACGTTCGTCGAATCTGATTTCTGACATTAAGTCCCTCGATTAACCCGTTGTTGTTGCTTAGAAACCACGCAATCGCGCGACTTGTTCCGCGTGATAACCGTAATCACCCAGCCATTCCGCCGCAACCCGCGCCCGTTTCATGTAAAATCCCATATCAAAAGCATCAGTCATGCCAATACCACCATGCATCTGAACACCTTCGATCACCGCCAGTTTCGCAGTATCCGTAGCACGCGCCTTGGCCAGTGACACGGCCAACGCAGCGTTGTCCGGATCGTCATCCAGTGCGCGCCCGGCATTGGTCACAGCCGAGGCTGTCACTTCGACCTCACACCACAGATGGGCCGCGCGATGTTGCAAAGCCTGAAAATTGCCAATTGTGACGCCAAATTGCTTGCGTTCTTTCAAGTATCCAACGGTCATGCCAAAGGCCCCTGCCGCCAGTCCTGTCATTTCCGCCGCAAGTGCTGCCTGCCCGGCTTCAAGCGCGGGTTTCAGGATGCTCATCGCATCATCCACTGTTCCAACCACATCATCGCCTGTGGCTTGGACATTCTCAAAACCCATGCGGGCAGAATCTCGGCTATCGATCATCGCTTGCGCCGTTTTGGTGATACCATCACGATCACTGGGCAGATCAAACAACGTCATGCCTTGATCTGCACGGGCATCTGTGCGGGCCAGAACCAACACACGATCCGCAAACCCACCGTCAATGACAAAAGTCTTGTTGCCATTCAGACGGAACCCATTGCCCACACGTTCAGCAACCATAGCAGTCGCATCAGGGGCGAATTTGTTGCCCTCATCAACGGCCAGCGCATAGGTCACATCACCAGCGGCGATCCCGGCAAGTGCCGCAGCACTTCGTTCACCTGTGACCTGTCGCAAAGCAGTCGCGGCGATCACCGCACTGGACAGGAACGGGCTGGACACCAGTGTTTTGCCCATTTCAGCCGCCAGAACACCAGCCGCTGCATGGCCCATGTCCGAGCCACCAGCGGATTCCGGCACCAGAATGCCGGTCCAACCCATCGCGGCCATTTCTTTCCACAACGCGGGATCATAGGTTTGGCCAGCATCGCGCAATTTGCGCAAATGCGACACTGGGGCTGCATCATCCAGAAAGCCACGTGCCGCGTCGGCAAGCATGACTTCTTCTTCGGTCCTTTTAAGATTTGCCATGTTTTACGCCCCCAGCCCCAGTACTCGTCGTGAAATGATGCTTAACATCACCTCGGATGTGCCACCTTCGATCGAATTGGCCTTGGTGCGCAGCCAATCCGCCGGATCAGCCCCTTGTTCGCCATCCCATTCCAGTGCGTCACTACCGCTGGCAGACATCAGCAATTCATGGCGCTGTTTGTTCAACTCAGTGCCGACATATTTCAACATCGCAGACGCATCACCGACCCCTTCGCCACCCTCGGCCTGATCTTTATAGCGCTCTAGCGTCAGGCCAATCGCCAGCGCATCCACTTCGGCCTTCAACGCAGCCGCGCGCAGGCTGGCATCCGTCAGCCCGCCGGATTGATCCGCCAAGACCGCTCCCAATGCGCGACCCCCACCAAGTCCATGCCCGCTGGCGCTGATCATCTCACGTTCATGGGTCAGCAAGTATTTCGCTACGTCCCAACCGCGATTGACGGTGCCAACGACCTGTTCCTTGGGAAAACTAACATCGTCAAAAAATGTCTCGCAAAACGGTGACACACCGGAAATCAGCTTGATTGGTTGTGTTGTGACGCCCGGAGACGTCATGTCGATCAGAACAAATGATATGCCCAGATGTTTCTTGGCGTCGCGATCAGTGCGAACCAAAGCAAAAATCCAGTCGGATTTGTCAGCATAAGATGTCCAGATTTTCTGGCCATTCACCAGCCAATGATCACCCTTGTCTTCGCATTTGGTCTGAACTGACGCCAAATCCGACCCGGCACCCGGTTCAGAATACCCCTGACACCAACGGACTTCACCACGTGCAATTGGTGGGAGATAATGCAACTTTTGCTCTTCGGTGCCAAAATGCAGCAGGGCTGGGCCAAGCATCCAGATGCCAAAGCTTAGCAGTGGCGGACGTGCATTTATCCGCTTCATTTCCTGGTGAAATATCTTTTCGCGGGCGCGGTCCAGCCCGGCGCCTCCATAGGCGGTCGGCCATGTTGGTACGGTCAGCCCCTTTGCCGCCATCCGCTCGAGCCAAATCCGCTGGGCATCCGATTGAAAGGTCCAGTTCTTGCCACCCCAGCAAATGCTGTCTTCGCCGCCGCCAGCATCGCGCATTTCTGGCGGGCAGTTCTGCTCTAACCAGTCGCGCAATTCAGCGCGAAACTGATCCGGATCGGTGCTGT
>PIVL01000840.1 GCA_003354145.1 Paracoccaceae bacterium | reverse complement strand
CCGTTTTAGTGAGCAACATTCTTGTTGCGTGCACCGACATAATAAGAGATTGAGATAGAAGGCCGGAAAACAGGCGACCCGGCATCAGATTTGGAAGGTGCCCAGTAGTGGAAGCGGTAGTTTATTTTCTATTGCTAATCGTGATAATCGGTTTTTTCGCAACGGCTTTTCGTTTCTTCAGGGAGTATCCGAAACTCTGTGTATGGCGTTCAGCCCATGCGATGTGTGAGGTCACCTGGCTTGTAAGCGTTGCTCCTGCAGCGCGCTTAGGTGACATTCTTGTTGGCCACAACCATTGATCCGACAACACCCAACACCTTAATACCCCATCTAAAACAACGAGTACTGGCGATCTGCTTCGGGGTTCCGAAACAGATCACAGCGCAGCGGTTCGGTTTCACCATCCAATCCCAACCGGCGTGTCGCGGCCTTGAACCGTTGCGCCACCATCTGCGCATAAACCCCTTCGCCGCGCATCCTGTGCCCCCAACGCGGGTCATAATCACGCCCACCGTGCATTTCGCGCAGCCTTGCCATCACCCGCGCCGCTCGCCCCGGTTCATGTTCCGCCAGCCAATCCTGCCAGATGGCAGACACTTCGCGCGGCAGCCGCAGCATGATCCAGCTGGCAGCATCCGCGCCAGCGTCCCTGCCCGCCTCAAGTAATGCCTCAAGTTCGTGATCCGTCAGCCCCGGAATCACCGGTGACGTCATCACCCGCACGGGCACACCAGCCTGCACCAAACGCTTAATCACCAGCAGTCGCCTTGCAGGCGACGGCGCACGTGGCTCCATCCGGCGCGACAGACCGGAATCCATCGTCGTGAGCGAAATCCCGACCCGCACCAGACCCTTTGCCGCCATTGGTCCGAGAATATCAAGATCACGTTC
>PIVL01000839.1 GCA_003354145.1 Paracoccaceae bacterium | reverse complement strand
GAGCGCGTTCGGCAATGCCGCTTTCGTGAAACACTCTTGGGTAAATCTTGGCGCACTATCATTTAACCACTTGCTTTATTAACCGAATGGTATAATTCATGTGTTCATGAAGGAAACTGACCAACTGGATACTGCCTTTGCTGCCTTAGCCAGCCCGACCCGAAGGGCGATCCTAGCTCGGTTGGCGCAGGGCGAGGCAACTGTGAACGCATTAGCGGAACCGTTCAATATGAGCTTACCCGCCGTTTCCAAACATATCCGGGTTTTGGAAAATGCAGGGCTGATCACTCGGAGGAGAAACGCTCAGTTCCGCCCCTGTACCTTGAATGCTCAACCACTAGAGACCGTCGCCAACTGGACAGACCAATATCGTCACATCTGGGATACCCGGTTCGACTTGATGGGCAGTATTCTCAAGAACATGAAGGAAATAAAAAGATGAATGACCAACAAAACTGGGTAAAGATCCAACGCGAATTTGACGCGCCAATTGGTGCAGTTTGGGACATGTGGACTGACCCAGAGATGTTCAAGCAATGGTATGGACCAATGGGCATGTCCGTTCCGACTGCAGAAATGGACGTTGTAGTTGGCGGGACGCGAAAGGTCTGCATGGAAATGAAATCCCCCGAACGCACGATGTCTATGTGGTTCATCGGTGTCTACAAAGAGGTCAAGAGCCCATCACGCCTCGTATATACAGAGAGCATGTGCGACGCGGGCGGCACTATTATCTCTCCCCAAAGCGTGGGAATGCCGGATGGTCACCCCGATATTACCGAAGTCATAGTCGACTTGAGCGAAGCAAATGGCAAAACCATCATGACAATGGTTCATGTTGGCGTCCCTGAAGGGTCAGCCGGTGCCGGTGGATGGAATCAGGCCTTCGACA
>PIVL01000395.1 GCA_003354145.1 Paracoccaceae bacterium | reverse complement strand
AGCAGGTGCCAGGATCAAGCTCGCGGCGTTCCCGCAGGGTTGCGTCAGAGACACATGGGCGGCGACGTAAGGCGGGTGCAGAGGGCTCATCAGCGGCCGGTTCATCCTGACCTTCGTCATTCTTGTCTTATAAAAATCCCGCCTCCCGTGTGATGGTGGAGGTCCGAAGTACGCCCGGAACGTCATTTATGACGGGCAGTGGCGGGGGTTGGATCGGTTTCTTCTTGGTCGTGATGGACCGTTGAGGAGTATGGTCGCCCCCGTCCAAGACACGTCGTTAACGACTTCGCCAAACACGTGTCTTAGCCCATCAGACCGAAATCAGGCTGGCGGTGCCAATGGAGCGGTTACTTTAGATGAGGAGGTTTGCTCGGTTCAAGACCGAAAGGTTATCAGCAGTGGCCTGCTTTTGCTCCGCCGCACTGGCCGGTTTTTACTCCGCCGTTGACAATTGTATCACCACATTTCGTGGTAAACTGACCTAACTCAGATCGAAACCGTTTGTCTGGCAAGTCTCAGCATGAGCTTGTTCCATTGAAGCATAGTCTGGATGCTCATTTCCAAGATTACGCTGTTGCCACCAATCAGCCTCGACATTGTAGAGTTCTGTCGTGCCATCTTTGTAACGGATAAAGCGGTATTTACCTTTCCGAACGGCTGCGCCATGTGGATTGAAGGTTGCAACTGCGCGGTCAGGATCAGCTGGGCCACCATTCGCGATCGAACGCAATGAACGGCCAAGAAGCCCCTCCACCGGCTCTAGGCCTGCATAATCCATAATAGTAGGTCCAACATCAAGCAACGCAACCGGATCATGTACAATCCGAGGCTTTGCATGATCTGGATCGTAAATAATCATCGGAACCAACGCTGATTGCTCATAAAGAGTTGATTTACCAAAACGCCCGTTTTCGCCTAGATGATGCCCATGGTCTGTCAATAGAACAACGATTGTGTTGTCTGCATAGGGCGAAGCCATAAGTGCATCCCACACCGTGCCAAGATGGTAGTCGCCGTGACTGAAGGCGGAAAAATAATTGCGTACACTTTTGCGCCAGTTCCGTCTGTTACCCGTCTTAAAGTTCTTTTGTACGACTTTGTTTGCTGTGGCACTACGGTTGAACTCATCTGCCCAGGCTGCAGGGTAGTGAAAATCAGTAATGTTATACATTTTCTTGAATCGTAACGGTGTGATGAACGGGCTGTGTGGGCTAAAAAAACCAATCTCGCGGTAAAATGGCGCATCTCCATCATAGGTGTTTAGAAAATGAGCGAAAGACTTCGCACTATGAGCGTCATGGTAGCTCACATCATTCTTGGGGTCAGTGTTTGAAGTCCCACCGCCGTTGCCACCGTTACTGGACCGTTCAATACTTTTGTGCAGCTTCAGGTCGATGGGAAACCGCTTAGGTTCATCGGAATACAGAATGTCATGTACTTCCTTGGATAAAGGCTTGAATCCATGATGCACCTTACCACCTGAAGAGCAGAAATATCCGTCGTCCTTCAAGCGGCACTGCCACATGCTGCTAGGATCGAGCACTTCAAACGCTTTTGTTTTGTTGCCATAGATACCGGTTTGGGGCGGTGGTTTTCCTGACATAAAGCTGGCCCGTGACGGGCCACATAGCGGTGATTGACAATAGGCTGCGTGAAAGGCCGTGGCCTTTGCGCAAATTCTATCCAAGTTTGGCGTTTGAAGCTGGATTTTAAAAATATTTCTGTAGTGCCAAAAGGAAAACGCATCGTCAAAACTGATCAAAACGATATTCTTTTTCGGCTTCAACATAGGTTTTTCCGATCCTGGTTGTATAATTGGCATTGCTCTGCTTTTAGTTGTTTTATGCACATACAGCGAGGGAAATAAAGGCGAAATTAGGTGCAGTACAGGATCCTGAGCAGCCCCACTTGAGTGGTCCAGATTGAAAGTCAGTGCATGACTGGCCGTTGGTCCATCGGGATGATGGCTTCGGGGGCCGGTGGGCGGTATCCCAGAGCACTGTGGGGTCGTTTTGTGTTGTAGTGTTTCCTCCAGCTTTCGATGATGATCTGTGCTTCGCGGAGCGAGTAGAAGACTTCGCCATTGAGCAATTCGTCTCGCATTCGCCCGTTTAAAGCATTCGCAATATCCGTTCTCCCAAGGCGATCCAGGTTCAATGTATGCGGTCTTGGCCCCAACGGCCTTGATCCAGTTTCTGACTTCCTCAGCAATGAACTCTGGGCCGTAACACGTTCGGAATGATACTAATTGAGAGGCTATGACGACCTGCGCAGCCCCAAATCGCGCAGCAGGTGGTCATAGCCGTGCCTCAGGTCCCTATAGTGGTTTTGCATCGTAAAATGTGGATCTGCGTCTTACAGTTTTTGTGATGGTTCTGACCAAGCCGTTTTGATAATTTAACGACTCGGACCAACGACTTGTAAAACAACGGGAAAAAGTGGAGAAAGAACCTAATGCATACAATCTATCAGACTCGCTATTCCTTCTTTCATCCCTCGCCTGGGTGGCGCTCGACTGCCAGCAAGGAAAAAGATGCGTTGTTTGACACAGGCAGACTAGAACGACGCGCATATTTTTTTGAAAAGGTCACGCTGCGGTCGCTTGCTGATCAAACCAATGAGAATTTTGTCCTCAATGTTCTGACGTCAGAGGACATGCCAAAGAAATATGCAATCCGCCTAACTGAGGTGTGCAAGGATACGCTAGGTGATCGCGCACATATCATTTTTGGTTCTTCCGAGGCCCCCCCCCGTGCGCATTTCAGATCATACCGCTGGGAGCATCACAGCAGTGAGCCATGGAGTTGCCAAGTCGTCTTGGACGATGATGACGCGCTATCCGTTGATTTTAACAGAAAGATCCGAGCGGAGGCGATGGCTGCCAAGAATCTTCGATCGCGTGGTGAAAAATTTGGCTGCATTTCTTTTGCCAATGGGCTTACGGCGCTATTTCGTGATGGAAAGCTTGAAATGCACCGCCTGAATAAGGCAGCCATCAACCTTGGCCTTGCAATTGTGGCTCCCTCAAAATCGCGCTACAATCTATTCGATATTTCCCACAACAATGTACCACGTGACCGGCCAACGCGGGTCATTTATTCACAATCACCCTATTACATTAGGTCACTACACGACGATAATGACAGTCGGGGGCGTTATCAGACAGATGCCGTATCACCGACACTTATGATGGACTATTTCCCACTACTGCAAAATCTCATCACCGAATGGGACGCCCAGGTGGCTCCGGGCGATACGCAACGTTAAAAATTGGCTCTTTGTACCTCGCATCACCGGCCAATATATATTATATATTCAGGATATCAGTTTGGTATTATTGCGGTTGAATTACAAATTTTTAACCATGGCAATGAACATTAAGATGATCTCTCGTGACAAAAATGGATACCTGAACATTTACTTTTGAGCTTGTCAGGTATGCCGTCAGATTTGCCACCTGTCGAAGTTTTGAATGCTTTGTGTCAATCGGCATTGAATGTTGACCCCCTATCGGCGTGCAAAAGTGACCCTCTTTGTACTGTAAGCGGCGGCGTAAAAGTCGGCCACTTTTGCCCTTTCGATAGTCGGGAGGGCGTGAGGATATTCACCGTGGATTTGTATTTGAAGGTGCGGCTCGCCCATTTTCAGGATGGTTTGAGCGGGCG
>PIVL01000838.1 GCA_003354145.1 Paracoccaceae bacterium | reverse complement strand
ACGCCAAAAGTATGTTGCTGACAAACTTAGTCTTCAAGAAAGAAATTATAAGAAATCTGAAGCTGAATATGAAGAAAAAATAAAAGAAGTAAAAAGGAATAGACTCAAAGCACTAGGGATGGGTGCCCTCACTCTCGCTACAGTACCTGTAGCTGCGGTAACTATAGGTACTGCTACCGTTGCCACTGCCACTGCCGCTGCTGCTACTGCTTTCACTACTGCCGCTGCTGCTACTGCTTTCACTACTGCCTCTGCTGCTCTCACTACCACTACTGCCACTGCTGCTGCCACCACTACTTTCACCGCTTCCGCTGCTGCCACTGCTGCTGCCACTGCTGCTGCCACTGCTGCTGCTACTGCCACTACTGTTACCACTGGCACTGCTGCCACCGTAGTCGCAGGTATTAAAAACGCACTCAATGCTATAAGAACAGTGGAGGAAAAAGCTCCTGATAATAGAAAAACACTTGAAGAACTAATACAAGAAGCTGCGATGATGTACCCTTCTTCAGGCAATGAAGACGGTAGCGAAGGTGAAGACAACAATAATAATCAGGTCGAAGGTGAAGATAACAATCAGATGTACCACCACCCCGGATTCAGTAATAACAACAACCGGGACACAATATATTCATACCCACCTACAAGCTTCTAGGGCTTAGAATGGCTATTTCTTTTCTTTTTCTATCTCCCCTTTAAGCCTGCCAATCCATTGGGGCGTAATTCCTGTAGACTTTTTTACAATAGCTACATCTACTCCTTGCTTTAGTAAGTTCTTTGCTATCTGCATTTCTCTAGTTTTTGCTCCTTCTATTTTCCCTTGCTTTATTTTCTTCAGAAGCTGATTTTTAATCCTTTCAGCTCCTGCTTTAATCTTAGCTATCTCCTTAGC
>PIVL01000084.1 GCA_003354145.1 Paracoccaceae bacterium | reverse complement strand
TCAAGCTAGGGTTTTCCCAGCGAAGTTTGGCAGAGGAATGGGGCATGGGTTACGATGCCGACCGGACCATCCGTCGCTGGGAAAGTAACGAGAGGCCGCTGAACTCTATTGCAGCCTATGCAATGAAAATGATGCTGGAGAACAACGATGGCTAAGAAACCAAAATGGCCAGCAGATCAGGTCGGCAGGCGAAAGGTTGCCGATCTGATACCATATGCGCGCAACAGCCGAACCCACAGCGAGGCGCAGGTTGGCCAGATCGCGGCAAGTATCAGGGAATGGGGCTGGACGGTTCCGGTTCTCGTTGATCCTGATGGCGGTATAATTGCCGGTCACGCTCGCGTCATGGCGGCGCAGAAGCTAGGTATCGAGGAAGTGCCGTGCATGGTCGCGGATGGATGGTCTAACGCTCAGAAGCGCGCCTATGTGATCGCAGACAACAAACTTGCCATGAATGCCGGGTGGGACGAGGAACTGCTCAAGATCGAGATGGGCGAACTTGTCGAACTGGATTTCGATCTTGAACTGATCGGCTTTGACGTGGGCGAGATTGCCGACATATTTGCGGATCAAAATCCCGGACTGACCGATCCTGACGAGGTGCCGGAAGCGCCAGAGCAGCCTGTTACCGTTGAGGGCGATGTTTGGGTTCTTGGCAAGCACCGGATTGTTTGTGGCTCGGCCACAGACGCAGATACCGTGGCCAAGCTGTTAAACGGGATTGAGCCGCACCTGATGGTGACTGACCCGCCTTATGGGG
Source organism: Paracoccaceae bacterium (assembly GCA_003354145.1). Classification (GTDB taxonomy): domain Bacteria; phylum Pseudomonadota; class Alphaproteobacteria; order Rhodobacterales; family Rhodobacteraceae; genus NORP181. Next base: position 14,885 of record PIVL01000084.1, on the reverse strand, counting down.
TGAACTATGACCCAAACTGGCGGAATGAGGCCGCGCGAAAAAGTGAGGGCATGGGAAATAGGGCAATAGGCGCTGGTGCGGTCGGGAAGGTTGATAACGACGACACCGCCGATTGGTCAGAGGCGTGGGCGCTGTTTCCCGGCGACGTTGCTTATGTTTGGCATGCAGGATTGTTTGCAGCAACGGTGGCGGACAGCCTGACGAATTGCGGATTTAATATGCGGTCCCAAATCATCTGGGCTAAGTCAAATTTTGCAATCGGGCGCGGGGATTATCACTGGCATCACGAGCCATGCTGGTATGCTGTTAAGGATAAAAAGAAAGGTCATTACAATGGCGACCGGAAGCAGACAACGCTTTGGCAAATAGCCAAGCCGCAGAAATCCGAAACTGGCCACAGCACACAGAAACCTGTCGAGTGCATGCGCCGACCAATAGTCAACAACAGCAGTCCCGGTCAGGCCGTATATGATCCGTTTGTCGGCTCCGGCACCACAATCATAGCAGCAGAGACAGAGGGCAGGGCTTGCTACGCAATCGAACTGAACCCGGCTTACGTCGATATTGCCGTGACCCGCTGGCAGAATTTCACCGGCAAAGTAGCAACGCACGAGGCCGATGGCAGAACATTTAGTTGATTTGGTGACTTGCATCTGAGGGCAGTATGCCCTAACTTTGGGTTGTAGGGCAATCACGCCCACAACAACCCTTGGAGGGGAACGAGATGACACAAGTACAACACGCAACAAAAGACCAGATGAGCATTGTTTATGTTCTGTCAAACCCAGCATTTGATATCCTGAAAATTGGTAAAACAACCAATCTTGATGAAAGGCTGCGGACACTCAACAACACGAGCGTTCCGTTTCCCTTCCGCGTCGAGTTTGCTATCGAGGTCAATAACGATGCTGATCTTGAGGGTTCAATACATAAAATATTCTCCGATCATAGGGTAAACCCAAAGCGCGAATTTTTCGATATTGGTTTATCGCAAGTCATAGCAGCTATGAAACTGACCGGAGGCCGTGACGTAACGCCAAATTCAGATCTTCCTGACGATGAAGAAAGTGTGAAAGCGGTATCTGCACAGCGAACCCGCAAGGCAAATAAGTCGTTCGGCAAGTTAGATATATCCACCGGGACGACTCTGGCGTTTATGGGTAAACAGGACGTTACGGCAGAAGTCCTTGGCGATAAGATGGTTTTGTTTGAAGGCAAAGAAATGTCGGTGAGCGCTTCGGCGCTGATTGTTTTGAACCGCGACGGTAAAACATGGACTGATTGCAACGGCTGGCAGTACTGGACGTTGAACGATGAGGCTCTATCCGAAAGGGCCAAGCGCTTTGAATTATCATCGACTGATATGTGATAAAAACGCATCCGGCCTTTGCCTATTTTGGCTGGATGACAAGACCTGCCCGGTACAGCAACCGGGCAGAACATTCGCAGAAATAACAAAGGAACGATCAGATGACTAACGAACCGAGACAATACCCGACAGCAGAGCAACAACGCAAAGAATACCATGACGAATACCATGACGAATGGGTCTGGCGACCGGCTCCTGCCATGTGGCTCATTGCGGTGCCTGTGGGGCTGGCTATGTGGGCGGTGATTTTCTGGGTGATCAGCCTAATTTGGGGTTAACCAACATGAAACTGGTCATAATAGAAAGCCCATATGCTGCGGAGACGGCGGAAGGCATACGCGAGAACGTCGAGTTCGCTCGGCGCTGCGTCAAGGATAGTTTGAGCCGTGGCGAGGCACCAATAGCGAGCCACTTGCTTTACACGCAACCCGGCATTCTGGACGACACAATCACGGAGGAACGCCAGCAGGGTATCGACGCAGGTTTGGCGTGGAGAGACGTTGCTGAAATGACCGTGGTCTACATAGATCGCGGGATCAGCGACGGCATGATATACGGTCTAGAAGCGGCGAGGAAAGCAGGGGTGCCGATAGAAATTCGCATTCTAGAAGGATCGGATGCCCACGAAAGGGATCAATTGTGACAAGGTAGAGGGTGCCTTTGCCGTTGCCAAGGCACCCGGTTTTAGGTGGTTAAATGGTTGTAACAGTTATTCAGATGCACGACCGCGACGGGGTTATCTCGTTGGAGGTCAGGCACACAGTTTCAGAAGAAATATTGCTCTTGCGCTATGGCACCAACATTCTTGGTTTAAGCCATTCAGAGGCGCGTGAGTTGCAGCTATCGCTTGGCGCAATACTTGACTCTTTGGGTGAACATGGTGAACCATTGAAACCGGCTCAATTAAAGCCGAACATACGACAAGCAGATTAAGTTGTAGTTGTAAGTTATTGTAGATGAATAATAATTCACAATAAGCGCAACATAAATGCTTTATATACTGGGGGAAGTATAGGGGACAAAATAGTTCAAGAGAGGTTTATAACTAGTTATGGATATGGGACAATTTACAATAGGCGCGGTGGTACGTTATGCGCCAAAATATAGAAGCGAAGTCGGGAACGAGCAGTGGGGACATGTGGTCGGGTTCTGTCAGATGGTCAACTATGACGCTTACACCAAAATAAAAGTTAAATGGCAGAATGGCACCGTTACGGGAACCAGACCTGATGCGCTGACAACTACTGATTTTGATGATGACAAGCCAGAGACGGCGCTCAAAACGATTGACGAGCATAAGGCCGAACGGAACGCGGTGCGAGCCAAGGCAAGGCTGACAGGCATCGCCTGTCCAAACTGCGATGCTGAATTGATATATCCGACAGGTAGTATGAACTTGACCTTTCCTCCGCAAATTCCTGTTGTATGTGAAAGATGCGATTGGGCGGGTCAGATCGATTAGATAGGGACAAATGTAACAGGTTTTGCGGCCCTATGCGCGCGTACGCGCGAGGCCGTGTTTTAGGGGTGACACCGATGGTACAAGGTGCTGGTGGCGGCAGGCCGATGATTGAACTGTCTGCCGAGCAAAAAATTCAGATAGAAGCGTTAGCGCAGTATCTTAGCCAAGAGCAGATTTCCGACTATCTCGGCATTTCACAGGATACATTTCAGCGGATCATAAAGCGGGACGAGGACGTTGCAATACGTTATCGCCGGGGTAAGGCTACAGCTATCGGGGCGATTGCGCAGAGCCTTACACAGAAGGCGATAGCCGGGGACTTTAAATCTCAAGACCTTTTTCTAAGGACACAAGGCGGTTGGAACACGACCTTAAAGAATGAACACGTAAGCCCTGACGGGTCTATGACCCCCAAAGCTGACGGGCCGGTTGCCATCTATGCCTTACCCGATAACGGTCGGGATAAGGTTGAACCGGAGCCGGTCCCGGAGCCGAAACCGAAGCGTAAACCGAGGAGTAAGCCAAAGGCAAAGGCGACACGTAAACCAACGGGTAAGCCGAAACCCAAAGCCGCAACGCCAAGGAAAAAAGGCGCATGAACGCGCATGCAGCAGAAATTCAGCCTGAGATAAGACCGCAGGAAGGCCCACAAGAACAATTCTTGGGAACCGTCGCCGACATAGCGCTGTTCGGCGGCGCTGCGGGGGGAGGCAAGACTTGGGCATTGCTGCTTGAGCCTTTACGCCATGTAGACAACCCAGAATTCGGTGCGGTGTTCTTTCGCCGCAATACGATCCAGATCAGGAACGAAGGCGGTCTATGGGATGAATCAGAGAAGCTATATCCAGCCCTTGCCGCCGATCCGAAAGAGACGTTTCTCAAATGGGATTTTCCATCTGGCGCAACGATCAGCTTCAAGCACCTTGAGCACGAGAAGAACAAGTTCGATTGGCAAGGCAGTCAAATCCCTTATATTGCCTTCGATGAATTAACCCATTTTTCAGAGTCGCAATTCTGGTATTTGGTCAGCCGGAACCGGACCATGTGCGGCGTGAAACCGTATATCCGCGCGACCTGCAACCCGGACGCGGATAGCTGGGTGGCCGAATTCATAGCATGGTGGATTGATCAGGATACCGGCCTCGCTATCAATGAGCGATCAGGCGTTGTGCGTTGGTTCATTAGGATAGGTGAGACCATCGTTTGGGCTGATAGCCCTGCCGATCTCGCACATCACACGATGATTGATGACGAAGACAACAAGGTGCCTATACCCCCCAAGTCTTTCACGTTCATACCGTCAAAGTTAACCGACAACAAAGCGCTGATGAAGGCTGACCCGTCCTATATGGCAAACCTGATGGCGCTGCCATTGGTGGAGCGGGAACGCCTGCTCGGTGCTAACTGGCTGATACGTCCTGCCGCTGGCCTCTACTTCCAACGGGGATGGTGTGAGGTTGTGGACGCGGTGCCGACCGGGCTGCGCATAGTTCGCGGCTGGGACTTGGCGGCAACGCCCAAGATCGAGACAAACGATCCTGATTGGACGGCAGGGACAAAGATAGGGCAGGACGCGGACCGGAACTATTACGTGCTTGACCACGTTTACGATAGGTTGTCGCCGCATGGCGTTGAAAAGCTGATAAAAAACACTGCCAGCCAAGACGGCTATGGCGTCAAGATATCGTTTGATCAAGACCCCGGACAGGCAGGCAAATCTCAGATCAAGAATCTGGCAAAGATGCTTGCCGGGTATGAGGTCAGATCATCGCCTGTGACGGGCGATAAGGTAACGCGGTTCACCGGCTTCTCAGCGCAGGCCGAACAGGGCAATGTCTATGTACTGCGCGCACCTTGGAATAAGCGCTTCTTTGAGCAGTTAGAGAAGTTCCCAGAGGGTTCGCATGACGATGACGCGGACAGCACAAGCCGCGCATTTAACGAGTTGGCAGGGGTAGGCAAACGGCGCATTCCGACCGCGCCACCACAAACTATTCCCTTGGGACACTAATTTCGCTACTATTGCGCCAAGCGGTGATCTGTGTGCCGTTTAGTGGGAAAGCCAGTTTTTGTTTAATCAGTTGACTATTTGAGGAAAGAGGAATGGCCTCTCTATTTGACGGACTTATGACCAGATTTCGCAGGCCGAGGGTAAGCCCGACCAAGACTATCGGTGCGCCGGGGACTGCAATCTATGGCGGGTTTATTCAGAGCGACGAACTAAATCAGAACCTGTCGTCCAGCGAAGAACGCTATAAAACCTATTCTGAAATTCTCGCCAACACGTCGATTGTCGCAGCCGGGACGCGATACTTTCTGAACTTGGCAGCAAAGGCCGAATGGTCGTTCCAGCCCAGCGAGGAAGATACGGACGGAAGGTTTGCCGAACTTGCAGAGCAGGCTTTGACGGATGATCCTGCCACGCCTTGGCACCGGATCGTGCGCCGCGCGGCCATGTATCGCTTCTATGGTTTCAGCTTTCAGGAATGGACAGCCAAGCGCGCCGAGGATGGAAGCCTGACGTTTGGTGACGTTGCACCGCGCGCACAGCTTACAATCGATCAATGGGATACGGATATCACCGGCAAGCTGCTCGGCGTTGTCCAGCGAAGCCCACAGACGCAGATGGATTTGTATCTCCCGCGCGGCAAGCTGCTTTACCTCGTTGACGACAGCTTGAGCGATTCACCGGAGGGCTTGGGCTTGTTCCGGCATCTGGTTGCGCCTGCCCAACGGGTTGCCCGGTACGAACAGCTTGAGGGGATTGGCTTTGAACATGATCTGCGCGGCGTTCCTATCGGTCGTGCGCCGTTTACCGAACTGGCAGAGTTGGAAACAAACGGGTCAATCACAAGGGCGCAGCGCGTAGCAATAGAAGCGCCTATGCGTGAATTCATCCAAGGCCATACCCAGACCGCAAACCTTGCGCTGCTGCTGGATTCGATCACATACGAAAGCAAGGACGAATCCGGTCGCGCATCGAGCGCAAAGCAGTGGGACGTGGAATTACTCAAAGGCTCGGCAACCTCGTTCGCGGAAAACGCAGCAGCGATCAACCGGGTCAACCACGAAATGGCGCGGATACTTGGTGTTGAACAATTGATGCTCGGCGATGGCGCAGGTTCGTTTGCTCTAAGCAAGGACAAGACCAACAGCTTCTTTTTGCTGGTCGATGGCGCGTTAACCGAAATACGCGAGGCCGTTGCTGACGATCTGATTGATACGCTCTGGCGGCTCAACGCATGGCCTGACGAAATGAAGCCCACCCTTGCCACAGAGGCCGTGCGCTTTACCGATGTTGCCGAGGTCGCAACGACGCTGCGCGATATGGCTTCGGCTGGCGCGGTTCTGGACGAGCGCGATCCGGTGATCGATGAAGTCCGCGATCTGATGGGCGTTGCACGCAGGCCAGAGGAAATGATCGAAGATATAGAGGCCGCGATTGATGCCGGCCTAAAAACCCCAACGCAGGCCGCTGGCGAGCCGCAAGAGCCGGTCGGTGATGAAGCCAACGTCCAGCCGGTTGAAACAGGAGAAGAAGAATGACCCAGAATGTGAGAATAAATTCTGACGCACAGGTGCAATCCGATGTGACAGACGATGACAGCGACAAGTCGTTTACGGTGCCTGCCGGTGTTGAGTGGGATTTGCAGCACGTCCATGTTGAATTGATCAGCACGGCAACGGCTGGCAACCGTCGCATGGCGGTTGAAATTCAGGATGGCTCTGCAAATGTCCTTGCGCTCGTTCAGGCGGATGCCGTTCAAGCGGCCACCCTGACGCGCAGCTATAATTTCGGCCAAGGCATCACCGACCAATCAGCCTTCGTCAATACCAGCCTCAACACCGCTTTTCCGGCGCTGCGCCTTGGACCGGGCGAGGTGATCCGCGTCTATGATATAGCGGCAATCGACGCGGCGGCGGACGACATGGAAGTTCGGTTGATGATTAACGCGCATGGGATTTAGCTATGAGCCTGACAACGATCACCATAAACTCAGTTGACTATACGGCTTATGCCTCCCGCGAGGAAGTGAACGAGTATCTGGCCGTTGATCCTGTTCGTAGTGCCTCATGGTCGGCCCTTGCCGATACAGATGATGCGCGTGGACCTTTCATCGTATCAGCAACCCGGCGCTTAGACCTGCTTACTTGGCAGGGCGAAAAGACAGGCGGAGCCACGCAGGAAAACGCATGGTATAGAACCGGGGTTTCCTATGGCGATGGGACTGTTGTTGCTGATGATGAACTGCCGCTTGAGGTAGAGAACGCAACGGCGCTGCTGTCCGGGTCCATCAATATAGATTCCTCGTATGCTGATTTCGGCACGACCGGGACCAACACCAAGAGGGCCAAAGCAGGTCCGGTTGAGGTTACGAGTTTCAGGCCGGAAACGGGCGTGCTTCTGCAGGACGCGACGGCCTACAATTTGATTAAGCAATTCTTGGAATCGTCAACGGTGAGTAGTTCAACAGGTCCGCTGGCATCTGGAACTGGCGGCGATAGCACGTTCGAGGATGCTGACCAGTGGGGCAGGAACAGGGGTTTCCCATAGGTTTACCAACGGCAAAAGGTTTCCGGCAACCTGACCGGAAACCTGCTTTTCTCAGAGGAACAATTTAGCAACCGCTACGATTGCCAAGGTGACAACCGCAGTCAGTGGGATCAAATACAAACGATTTTCGGTGTTGATCTTGCGGGTTTCGGCGATGATCTTGTTCACCTCAACGCGCAGTTCTTCAAGGGTTTGTGCGTCGTTCATGGTCCCGGCTCCTATGCGTTCAATGCTGCTTCAAGTTTCGCTGCGCTGATGCGTTTTCCGTCCAGCGTCCAAGTCGCTTTGAAATATTCGCGGCCTTGGTTTTGTGTGCGTTCCGCGCGGCAGCGTATGTCGCCTGCGTCTGTGTCGCGGTATGCCGATCCAAAAAAGCCTGTTCCAATGTTGTTGTTGGCTTCTGCTTTCAGGCGGTTCATTATTTTGGCTGCGTTGTTCATCTCGTTTTCCCTTCGGTGGTTGGCTTCATTGCCTATACATACACAATAGGACATACGGCCCTATTGTGCAAGCGGAATCGGCAAGAAAACCGAAATAAGTTTTAGCCTTGTTTCCCAACAATTAACAAAAATGCTATACCCGGCATATGCTCAAAGTCTCACGATCTGAACAGGAACGGCTAGAGGCGCTATTCGATCAGTCGGAGGCGCGGTTTGTCCGTGTCATCAACGAGGCGGTGGCGATTGCCAAGGATGACAAAACCCTGACGGAACTTGTCGCCTTGCTTGAGGCCGGTCTGATCGAGCAAGCGGCTGATGAGGCTGCGCGGATCATTGCCGATGCCATCAACGAGGAATACGAAAACAGCTTCATTGGGTCAGGCAAGGCCACCAGCGCGATCATCGGCGGGGCAATCGGTGCGCTGATCGGGTTCAAGGTTGGCGAATTATCGGCATCCACTATCCTGATATCTGCGCGGGTTCGTATCGAGGATGAATATCGCGAGGCCCAACGGCGCGCGACACGCGAAGCCATGCGGCAGGCGCAGGCGCGCGGCCTATCGATCAAACAAGCCGCCAAGGAATACGTCAATAGCGTGGGCCTGACCGAGAGGCAGATAAAAGCGGTTGATAATTACAGACGCCTTCTCGAAAGACAATCAGCCGAAGCGCTGCGCCGCGATCTGCGTGATCGGCGCTTTGACCCTACGGTTCAACGGGCTGTTGATGACAAGGAACCGCTGACAAAAACGCAGATCAACAGGATGGTTGACCGCTATAGGGCCAAAGCCCTGCGATCTAGGACCAAAACAATCAGCAGGACCGAAGCGCTGACCTCAATCAACGAGGCGAACAATGAGGCTTACAGGCAGGCAATCGAGAACGGGTTTCTTGAGCCGGAACAGATCAGACGCGAATGGATCACCCGCCTTGACCCTGCCGTGCGAGATTCCCATTTGCCGCTGCATGGCGAGGTTCGCAATTTCAATCAGGTGTTTGAAACCTTTCTGGGTCCACTGCGTTTTCCCGGCGACCCTTTGGGAACGGCGGCAAATGTGATAAACTGTCGGTGCGCGCTCGCCATCACGATTAGGGGCGCAGGATAGTAAATTGATTTACTGATTCGGTATGTGTTAAGAAAGACGTGTAAATAGTATTGTTGCAGCGCGGTTGTTGTGATGTTTGATAAGTTTCAGGTGCGTTCCACCGTTTTTAAGGTGGATGCAAAACTCGGTCTCGTTATGGGGTTCGGCATCGTCTGCAAGGAGGATGGTGAGCCTTATTTTGACTTGCAGGGTGATCATATTCCCGAAGAAAGCATGCTCAAGGCATCGCTGGACTTCATGGAAAACAGCCAAATTGCCAAGGAAATGCACCAAGGGGAGCAGGCCGGAACGGTCGTGTTCGCTTTCCCGCTGACCGGGGACATTGCGAAATCCTTTGATATCCAAACCAAGCGCACTGGCCTGATGATCGCCATGAAACCGGAGCCGGAGATGCTCAAGCGTTTCCAATCAGGCGAGTTGACCGGCTTTTCAATCGGCGGCTCCCGGCTAGAGGACGAGGACGTTGATGATGGCTGATGCCCAAAAACGCAAAATCATGCGCGCATTGAAGATTGACGAGATAAGCGGCGTTGATGTTCCGGCCCAAGAGGGCGCTGTCACCGTTATAATGAAGCGCGCAAAACCAGAGGCTGACGAGGCATTTGAAAAAATGTCTGCCCTGACCAGCCCAGAGGACGGGCATTCGCATTTGGTCCCGCTAAACGGGCCACCGGATGGCGTTGAACTGAATAGCGGTGAAACCTCGTATGCTGACGGCCACACGCACCCTTGGGTGCGCATGGGCGGCGGCGAAATCGTCCTTGGCACAGCGACAGGCGGCAGCGGCTTTCCCCACATTCACCGCGTTGCCTTTATGAGCAAGGCCAAACTGACCGCCGAGGAAAAGCAAAAGCTAGAGGACGAACTCGGCATTGAAGCCCCGGATGGCGACGATGACGAGGAAAAGCGCGGGGACAAAAAACCCGGCAAAAAACCCAAACGCACTATGAAAACTATGCCTGCTGATGTGGCTGGCACCAAAGTCGGAAAGGAGAACCCAATGACCGACATTAAGAAGCAAGCCGCTGAAACCACAGTGGCAGACCTGCAGGCGCAGCTTGCCCATGCAAACGCTATCGGCGCGATGACTGATATCGAGAAGGCACACTTTGCCACCCTAAAAGGTGACGACGCTACAGCCTATCTTGGCAAATCGGTTGAGGATCGCACGGCTATAGCCAAGGCCGCGTCAGACAAGATCAAAAAGGCCGCTATTGATGACGACCCGGTTGAATATACCACGCTGGACGGCATCGAGTTGCGCAAGTCTGCTGGCGCTGCCTTCATTTCGATGGCCAAGTCAAACGACGATCTGCGCAAGCGGCTGGACAAGAGCGAGGGTGCGCGTGTTCAGGATGGTCTGGAGAAACGCGCTGAAGAGGAGTTGGCACATTTGCCGGGTTCGACGGCTGAACGTGCCGCGCTCTTAAAGGCGGTTGACGGGATTGAGGACGAAGGCCAGCGAACCGCTGCTCTTGCTGCTCTGAAAGCCCAAAATGCAGCTATGGGCCAAACCTTCGAGACGGTCGGTCATATCGCTGCAACGCCTGTTTCCGGCTCGCCGGATGCTGAGTTGGAAATTCTGGCCAAGGCGCACCAAGAAGCGAACCCCGGAACCACTATCGAGGCCGCACATTCAGCAGTTCTCCAGACCACTAAAGGTGCAGAACTGTATGCAAAATCCGTGAACTAGGCTGACCGCTTGGTGAACTTAACCGAAGCATTAGGAGGGAAAATCTCATGGCTTCTTCTCAATACGTCAAGTCGGTCAACATCCTCGCGGGTGAGGACTTGCGAACATCAAACTCGCGCGGCTTTGGCACCCTGCTGACCGTCGAGGATGATTCAGACGTTGGCAAGGTAATCGGCGCAGTTGCAGCAACGACTTTCGTTGTTGGTGTTCTGGCCGAGGAACCGGATAGCACGTTCGATACCGATGGCGAAAACGTCCCGGTCGTTGTGATTGGCGGCGGTGGTGTTGCCAAGTGCAAAGCGGCTGGAACGATCACTGCCGGTGATCTGCTGGTGGCAGGTACGAATGGCGGCGCGGCTTCTGGCGGTGCAACCGTTGGCGCTCTGGTTGCTGACACCATGTCGTTTGGAGTGGCGCTGGAAAGTGCTGTTGCCAATGACATCTTTGAATTTATCGCAATGGCGATGACTTCCTCGACCGAAACTTAACCCTGTCGGATCAGTGATCCCATAACCAAGGAGTAAACCAAATGTCAGGTTTCATCCGTCCGTCGCGGTCTGACGTACATATCAACAAACCGCTGACGAATATTTCCATAGCTTTTCTGCAATCGTCAGACAAGTTTATCGCAAGCCGGGTGTTCCCTAACATTCCGGTAAGTTCAAAATCGGACGCCTATTTCACCTATGATCGCGGGGAATTTAACCGCGACGAGATGGAAGAACGCGCGCCGGGAACCGAATCCGCTGGTGGCGGATATGATATCGGGAACGCAACCTATTATGCGCGCGAACGTGCGTATCATAAGGACGTTGCCGATACCATTCGCGCCAACGCAGACACGCCGATCAATCTGGACCGGGAGGCGACGGAATACGTCACCCAGAAGGGTTTGATTAAGCGCGAGGTAACGTGGAATGCCACCTATTTCGCAAGCGGTCAAACACCGGGTTCCATCTGGACGTTTGTTGCTGATGGTGACGATACGCCGACACCTCCGGCCACATTCGATCCAACCAACGCTTCCAACAACCAGTTGCAGTTCTGGAACCAAGCAGCATCTACGCCTATCGAAGATGTGCGCCTGATGAAGCGAACTGTTCTGGAATCAACCGGATTTCAGCCGAATGTTATGACGCTTGGGCGTCCGGTATTCGACATTCTGGTGGATCACCCGGATATTGTTGGTCGCCTTGATCGTGGTCAGACTCCGGTCGGTCCTGCGATGGCGAACAAGGCGCAGCTTGCGGCTTTGTTTGAACTGGACGAAATCCTCGTGATGGATTCCATTCAGAACACCGCGAAGGAAGGACAGACTGCCGTTCATGCCTTCATCGGTGGCAAGAATGCTCTGCTGTCCTATCGGCCACCTACACCGGGCATTATGACGCCTTCGGCTGGTTATACCTTCAGTTGGTCAGCCCCGTTTGGTGCTGGTGCTGATGGTATGCGCATTTCGCGCTTCCGCATGGAACACCTCAAGAGTGACCGCGTGGAAATCGAAATGGCGTATGACCAGAAGCTGGTTGCCGCTGATCTGGGCGCGTTCTTCAACGCGATTGTTGAATAGCACAACCCCCCCGGAGGGGCTGGCTTCGGCTGGCCCCCACCTTTTGTTTAATGGAGGATAAGTCATGGGCGTTCAAAAAATTCGCCAGAAGGTTCTCGCAGCCGGTGGCGCTCAGAGTTTAGAGCCGATTGAACTGCAGTCATATACGCAGGCTGAATTGGTGGCTGATACGCCTGACCCGGCAAACTATACCGGCGCGCTGGTTTTCTGCTCTGACAACTCAACTGGCGGTCCTTGCCCTTGCTATAGCGACGGCACCGATTGGCTGCGCGTCAACGATCTGGCCGCGCCTGATTAGAGCATAAAATTCATGCCGCAAATTTAAACCGTGTTCCTTTTTTGAGGGTTAAGAGATGGCAGACGATCAGAAGAAAGTTTCGGCAATCCGCCACTGGAAACAGAAGTTTGACCCGAAGGCGGATTTTGTGTGGCGACGTGCGGTGCGGCTCGGAAAGGTCGCGGCTGTCATTGGCGACCCTATCCCTGACAGCATCAAAAACAGCCGGGTAAAGCTGATCCGCTTCTGGGAAGCAGGCATTATCGAACGCGCTGATTTTGAGGCTCCAGATGTTGGAACCGGGCGCGTTGCTGAACAACCGACCGGGCCTGATCAGATCAAAATGACCGGCAAGGAAATGGATGCGCTGGTTGAACAACAAGGCATCCAAATCGAGGGCTGGGCCTACATGAAGGTCGGCGAAAAACGGGCGGCATTGAGCGAGATGAATTTGGACCCAGATGTCTAAAAAGTATCGGTCTCTGACGTTGCAAATGAACAGAACCATACGACCCGCGAAAATACTGAGATGTTTCAAAAGGAGCCGAAGGGCAAAGGTTAAACCCTTGGAGACTGATAGTGACGAAACCGCACATCTATTTCAATCGGTTCGAGAAAAAGCAGACCCTTGTAAATGAAATATCTGGCGGCGCTTTAGTCCTTGAACTGGATATCGACCACTCGCGGGTTCACAACTTCGCAGGTGTGGTTTTCTACAGCGATGCCGAGGGAACGACAGCGGTGCAGCCAAGCGCAGGCACGGCGACATACGAGGTCAAGCTAGTCGTTCAGCCCCAAGCCTTCCAAAGCACTCCAAACAACGTCCTGACTGATTTGACGGTGCCTTGCCAGATCAATTGGGCGGGGAACACAGAGGCCGTGCAGGTGACGCTGGATAGCGTTGTCGGCGCTACCCATGCGCGGCTCATAACAGCGGGGAACAGCGCCTAATGTCCTGCATCGGTCCCGCATATTGCTGCGTTGCCACAAGCAACCCGCTCGGCACGATTTATGTCTGCGGCGACGAGGACTCGGACGGCTCGCGGCGTCTGGTTTGCGATGAGGATCGCGGTGTTATCCGCGCGGAGGTTCGCGTGGCTGGCGAATGGGTAATGAGTGATTTGGAGTTCCAGATTGGCACGGTCGTTGTCGATGATGATCTGGGTGAAATCGTACTGGATGAACAGGGGTTAATAGTTTTCGAGGGCGAGTAAATGTCGTTTCATTCTGACCAAATCACAATCCACCCCATCCACAATTATACCTATGCGGATGCAGCGGAACGATTGGCCGCGACAGGGTTTGATGCCGGTGATGTTGGCAAGGTTGCCTTGCAAGTGGACGATCTGACGTTCTGGGTTCTTCGCAGCATTGCGCCGCTATGGGGCGACCTTACAACGGCTGGTGTTAGCGGAGATTTTTCGGCGGTTACGCAATACTCGGTTCCGGTCAATTCTGGCGCACAGGTATATATCGACAGCGGTGCGTCGGTGGACCTTGGTGTTAGCGGCGAATGGACGTTTAACCACGATATCAATGTCCCGGCTGGTTCTGTAAACATCGGGACGACTTTGCGACTTTCCGAAGGCGGCGAAGATCTGATCATTACCGATTTGCTAGATGGACAGATGGCCTTTTCGGTCAATTCGGATTTTACCGACACAACTGGTGCTGAACGGCCAAGTTTTGTGGATTATGGCGACCCGCAAACTGCAAATATCAATCTTGACGATAGCGTTACGAACACGGCAAACCCGCTAACATTTCAACTCACTGTCTCGGTTGATCCTGTCACTGACATACAATTGACCGACAGGATAACATTGCGAACAGGCGCAATTGTGACAAACTTTCGGGCAAAAGTAACCGACAACGCAACGGGCCTTGTGCTTCGCTATCTTCCAAGCCGCGCTGCATACGAGGGCGACCTTCCCGGTCTGACCTTGGCTGCTGGCGACAATACGTTTTTCCTTGCAGAAGAAGGAACGGATACCGCCAGCGTTCACTATTTAGGATATGTGCCGTTTGTAAACGTAGACGGGCAAGTCATAGACATTGAGTTTCTCGCCGACGCAATGAATATCTTAGGCGATGCTTTTGGCCTTCCGTATCAAATATTTGAAGTACACGTTGGACCGACCCGCGAACTTGCGCTCCGAGAATACGCCGAGCGGGTGCAAAGCACTGGCCTGCTAGAAGGCGGTCTAATTTCGCAAGCGTCAGCAACCACTGTCGATTGGACCTCTGGCCGTGGTCAGGTGGTGGATTATGCCGATCCAGAAAATCCAGTTATTTCTGATGTGACTTGGGACGCTGTTGCTGGGCTTACTCCTGACAACCTTGCGATAGATGGGATCACTGTCTTTGGTTATGATGCGGCTGGCACTCTCGTTCAAAAACTGGCGACCGCCAT
>PIVL01000083.1 GCA_003354145.1 Paracoccaceae bacterium | reverse complement strand
TTCTTCTCGTTCCAAATACTTCCGCCGGAGGCATCCCGCTTTCAAAGAAAACATAAAACATCAAATGGCCCGGTACGGGCCACCTCTAAATAGCACTCCGATCAGATATCACCAAAATCCCCTGACCGACCTTTACCAGCCGCAAACCGCGCAGCACCTGCCTTGCCCTCTGCCTGAAAGGCCGCCGCCGAGCCCCATTCCCGTCGTAGACCGGCGGCCAGATCAGAGGGTGTCATCCGCGCTGACAAATGATCCGCCAACATGCAGGCCCGTGGAAACCGGGTCAGATCCGCGGCAATCCCTTGCGCCACAGCCAAGGCCGCGCCTTGCGCGCAGGTCTGATTGGCAAAACCCAACTGCAACGCCTCATCTGCGTCAACCGGACGCCCGGTCAGGATCAGATCATTCGCCCGTCCCTGCCCCAGAATACGCGGCAACCGCACGGTTCCGCCATCAAGCAACGGCACGCCCCAGCGACGACAGAAAATCCCTGCAACGGAACCCTGCGCCATCACCCGCATGTCACACCACGCCGCCAATTCCATGCCTCCGGCCACAACCGGCCCCTCGATGGCTGCAATCACCGGTTTGGACAGCATCAATCGTGATGGCCCCATCGGGCCGGGGCGCGGATCAGCCGTCGGATCGTTCCAACTCTCTGGAATATCCAACCGAGCAAGCCAGTCATCAGACAATCCCGCGCCTGCTGCCTTGAGATCAAAGCCCGAACAAAACGCGCCACCCGCACCAGTAAGAATTGCAACCTGCGCGTCTGCGTCGGCCTCAAAAGCAAGAAACGCATCATACAGCAGCTGCGCAGTTGCCGGATCAACAGCATTGCGCCGCTCAGGTCGGTTGATGGTGATGGTTGTCACCCCAGCAGTGGTCTGAACAAGGACAGTCATGGCATGTTCCTCCGTTACCCAACCGTACCTTTGGCCATCCCAGCCGACACAACAACCCTATTGGCCCTGTGACGTTACGGGTGTATCAGCCCAGAAAAGGGAGACCCACAATGTTGGATATCGAAGAAAAACTCGCGCATCTGACCCGTACCGTGGATGAATTGAACGAAGTTGTGGCCCGACAACAAGGTGAAATCGATACCCTGACCCGTCGGGTTCATATGTTGATGCAGCGCGAAGGCGAACGCGAGGCGCAAGACTCGGGTGGCGTGGTTTTAGGCAATGAACGTCCGCCGCACTATTAATTGGCCAAAACGAACCTAAAGCTCTTCGACCATCATCACCCCTGCCAGACTTTTGATTGCGCCCTTGATCTCAGGATTGATGGCAAACTCCTGTCCCAGATCCATCTCGACCTCTCCGGGCAGCCCGGTATCCATCAGACATAGTTGCACAGGCCCTTTGGACGCAGAACGTGCCGCCCTGGCCGCCGACGCCAGAACATTCGCAACGGTTACAACCGCTTCGGCATCATCGACAAACACCCGCAACCCTTTGGTTCCAGCCTGCGCCACCGCCGCGTCGATGGGCGAGACTGAGCGTCCAAGCAACTTTAGTTGATCGCTTTCCAGTGTCGCCTCAACAACAATCACAACCTTTGATCCGGTTTCCAGATGGTCGCGCGCGGCTTCGAGCGTGTCTGAGAACAGTGTCACCTCAAACGCGCCGGTTGTGTCGCTCATCTGGGCAAAGGCAAAACGATTACCGCGCGCTGATTTACGTTCCTGCCGCCCGGCTACAACCCCGGCCATTTTGGCAACGCATGGCCCATTTTCGGCTTTTTGCCGCACCTCGTCCAACGTCATCACACCTTTGCGCTTTAGCGGTGCCATATAGTCATCCAGCGGATGCCCGGACAAATAGAACCCAATGGCTCGGAATTCCTCGCTAAGCCGTTCCGCCGGAACCCAATCCGGGCTCGACGACAGGCGTGGTTCCGGCAAATCTTCGCCTGCCTCGCCAAACAGCGACACCTGAGCCGAATTCTTTTGGTCGTGGATCGCGGCGGAATACCCCACCAGCGCATCCAGACTCTCAAACACCCGGCGGCGGTTGCGGTCCAACTGGTCAAACGCGCCGGCGCGGGCCAGCATTTCCATCGGGCGTTTGCCTACGCGTTTCAGATCAACCCGACGTGCCAGATCGTAAAGCGTGGCAAAGGTCTTGTCCGTACCTTCCACATTGCGCCCTTCGGTGACCAGCTTCATCGCTTCGACCCCGACGTTTTTTAACGCGCCCAGCGCATAGACCAACGCACCGTCGACCACTTTGAACGTCGCATCCGACCGGTTCACACAGGGCGGAACATAAGGCAGTTCAAGGCCTTTTTTGACCTCTTCAAAGTAGGTGGCAAGCTTGTCCGTCAGGTGAATATCGCAATTCATTACCCCGGCCATGAATTCCACCGGGTGGTTCGTTTTCAGCCAGGCCGTCTGGTAGCTGACCACCGCATATGCCGCCGCGTGGGATTTGTTGAACCCATAGTTCGCGAACTTATCAAGCAGGTTCCAAACCTCAATCGCAGTGCTTTCATCTACGTCATTCTCGGCGGCCCCCTTCAGAAACTTGGGGCGCTCGACATCCATCGCTTCCTGAAGTTTCTTACCCATCGCCCGGCGCAACAGGTCAGCTCCGCCAAGCGAATAGCCCGCCATCTCCTGCGCAATCTGCATCACCTGTTCCTGATAAACGATGATGCCCTGGGTCTCGTCCAGAATATAGTCGATCGTGGGATGCAGGTTTTCGCGTTCTTTCTGACCGTTTTTGACCTCGCAATAGGTTGGGATGTTCTCCATCGGTCCCGGACGATACAGCGCCACAAGGGCCACAATATCCTCGATACAGTTGGGTTTCATCCGCTTCAGAGCATCCATCATGCCCGAACTTTCCACCTGAAACACCGCCACGGTTTTGGCCGAGGCATAAAGCCTGTAACTCGCCTCATCATCCAGCGGGATGGCATTGATTTCGTCAACATTACCTTCTGGTGGCTCGTAAAGCTGCGTGCCATCTGCGGCCAGATGCAAATGCCGACCAGAGGCTTTGATCTGATCTACCGCATTCTGAATCACGGTCAGGGTTTTCAGACCAAGAAAGTCGAATTTGACCAGCCCGGCCTGTTCCACCCATTTCATGTTGAACTGCGTGGCCGGCATGTCCGATCTTGGGTCCTGATACAACGGCACCAGTTCATCCAATGGTCTGTCACCAATCACCACACCCGCCGCGTGGGTCGAGGCGTTGCGCAACAGCCCTTCGACCTGCTGGCCATAGTCCAGCAGCCTATCAACCACCTCTTCGGATTTCGCCATTTCGCGCAGGCGCGGTTCGTCCGTCAATGCCTTTTCGATACTAACGGGTTTAACGCCCTCAACAGGGATCATCTTTGACAGCCGGTCCACCTGTCCGTACGGCATTTGCAACACACGTCCGATATCACGAACCGCGGCTTTGGATAGCAGCGCACCAAAAGTGATGATCTGCCCAACCTTGTCACGACCATATTTACCCTGAACGTATTGAATCACCTCTTCTCGGCGATCCATGCAAAAATCGATGTCAAAGTCGGGCATCGACATACGTTCCGGATTTAGGAACCGCTCAAACAGCAGCGAATAGCGCAGCGGATCAAGGTCAGTGATGGTCAGAGCATAAGCAACCAGCGATCCCGCACCCGACCCACGTCCGGGACCTACCGGAATATCGTTGTCCTTGGACCATTTGATGAAATCCGCAACAATCAGGAAATAGCCGGGAAACCCCTTGTCCTCGATAATCTCAAGCTCGAACTCCAGCCGTTTCTGGTAGTCTTCAACTGAAACAGCGTGCGGGATCACAGCCAGCCGCCGCTTCAGACCCTCATTGGCCTGACGGCGCAATTCCTGCACCTCGTCGTGTGCAAAGTTAGGCAGAATAGGATCGCGCCTGTAGGTCATAAAGGCGCATCTCTGCGAGATTTCTACCGTGTTTTCAATGGCCTCGGGCAGATCAGCAAACAGCGTGACCATTTCCTGTTGCGACTTGAAATAATGTTGTGCGGTCAGACGACGGCGATCATCCTGTTGGTCGACATAAGCTCCGTCACCAATGCAGATCAGCGCATCATGCGCTTCGTACATGTCGGTTGTCGGGAAATAGACGTCATTTGTGGCAACCAGTGGAAGGTTCATCGCGTAGGCCATTTCAACATGGCCCTGTTCGGTCAGGCGTTCGGATTCAGGCTGTCCACCGTCTCCGGGATGACGCTGCAATTCGATATATAGCCGTTCAGGGAAAATCTTGGCCAACCGCTGCACCAGCGCCTCTGCGGCAGGCCGCTGGCTGTTTTGCAGCAACATGCCAACCGGTCCGTCCGGGCCTCCGCTAAGACAGATAAGACCATCAGAGTGCTTTTCCAGCTCGTCCAATGTCACTTGCGGAATTTGCCCGCCCTTACCAATGTAAAGGCAGGTATTCAGCTTCATCAGGTTGTTATACCCAGCCTCGGATTGGGCCAGCAGAACCAACGGTGCCGGAGCTTTGGTACGCTCTCCCGGCTGAACGGACAGATAGCTGAGATCAACCTGGCAACCGACGATGGGTTGAACTCCAGCGCCGCTAAGTGTCACCGAGAACTCCAAAGCAGCGAACATGTTGTTGCTGTCGGTCATGGCAACGGCAGGCATGTCCGCTTTCTCGCATAGTCCGGCGAGCTTTTTCAGCCGAATGGCCCCCTCCAGCAAAGAGTACTCAGTGTGAAGGCGCAGGTGAATGAATCGGGGAATGTTTGTCATGAACCTAGGCTAACGCAGCAGAACGGCCAATGAAATGCGCATTATGCATTTGAGGTATATGACGAAAATAGGAACCTATTGTTCGGATATTATTGAAAGTGCTTCAATTGGTAGATTTGACTTGCATCAATTCAAGCCTCTGTTTCGACACGATTAAAACGCAGACAATGCTGTTGCGATACCCATTATGTGGGCAAAAATGTTGCACTGCAGAATAGCTTTTTCTTGCCAGATCACTGTTTGTCTTTCTAACATTGTATAACAGATACGGTCCGCCTTTCTTTCTATGTCGCATCGAAGGGGAACGCGGGGGGATGCAATAGTAAAGCGACGGGTTCTGAATATGGACATCACGTTTCTTCTGAATGGAGAGACCGTTGAGCTGTCAGATGTTTCACCAACGATGACGCTGCTTGACTGGCTGCGCGAAGATCAGCATCTGACCGGCACTAAAGAGGGCTGTAACGAGGGCGATTGCGGCGCCTGTACGGTGATGGTGACGGACGGCGACGGGGCCAAAGCGTTGAATTCGTGCATCCTGTTTTTGCCACAGCTTCAAGGCAAAGCCGTGCGGACCGTCGAAGGCGTCAGCGGGCCGGACGATGAATTGCATCCCGTCCAGCAGGCGTTGATTGAACATCACGGCAGCCAATGTGGATTTTGCACACCGGGTTTTGTGATGTCGATGACCACAGCACATCTGAATGGGGAAACCGACTTTGACACGCAGTTGGCCGGAAACCTGTGCCGCTGTACTGGGTATGCTCCGATCATTCGCGCCGCAGAGGCGGCTGTTTCGCAACCCGTACCGGTTTGGGTCAAAGACGCAGCCCGCGTGGGTGAACCTGCGTCTGCGCCGCAGAACCACCCACCCTACGCCCCGGACAATAGCGATGCTTTGGCGCAACTCTATGCGTCCAATCCGGATGCAACTTTGGTGGCTGGAGCAACGGATGTGGGGCTTTGGGTGACCAAGGGGCTACGCGATCTGGGGACCGTGATTTTTCTGGGTAACTGCGCTGATCTTAAAACCATCAGCGTGGATGCTGACACAGTCCGCTTTGGCGCGATGGTGGATATGAACGCAATGGGAGCAACCATAGACGATCTGCATCCGTCTTATGGCGAGATGATCCGACGGTTTGCGTCGGTACAAGTGCGTGGAGCTGCCACTGTTGGCGGCAACATCGCCAACGGCTCTCCTATTGGCGACAACCCTCCGGCATTGATAGCACTGGACGCGACATTGCATCTGCGCAAGGGTGAATCGCGCCGGTCCATTCCGATTGAGGATTTCTTTGTAGCTTACGGTAAGCAGGACCGCATGGCAGGAGAGTTCGTCGAGGCGGTCAGTTTTGCACGACAGCCGGATCGACTAAAAGTCTACAAACTGTCAAAACGCTTTGATCAGGATATTTCTGCGGTCTGTGGGTGTTTCAACATCACGGTTAATGACGGTATTGTCTCTGCTGCCCGAATCGCGTTTGGCGGCATGGCGGCAACCCCGAAACGTGCAACAGCGGTTGAAACGGCTCTGATCGGGCAACCCTGGAACTCTGATACGATAAGCGCCGCGCAGGCTGGGTTTGATACGGACTATGCACCAATGACAGATATGCGCGCGTCGGCGCGATATCGGTTGGAAACCGCACGGGCGATGCTGGTGCGGTACTACGCCGAAGATCAAGGCGAGTTGGTGTCGGTACTGGAGGTGTCGGCATGAGTGTCGCGAAATCTCTGCCGCATGACGCGGCCCGTCTGCATGTGACGGGTACGGCCCGTTATGTTGATGATATACCCACCCCGGCAAACGCGCTGCACCTGGCGTTTGGTAAGAGCGCGATTGCGCGTGGACAAATCGATGCGATGAACCTTCATGAGGTGAAAAGCGCACCAGGTGTTGTGGCAGTACTGGTGGCGGGCGATTTGCCATTTGCCAATGATGTGTCACCCTCTGCGCATGATGAACCCATGTTGTCAGACGGCAGCGTGCATTATGTGGGCCAGCCGATTTTTCTGGTGGTGGCCACGAGCCATCTGGCAGCCCGTAAGGCCGCCACTTTGGGGCAGATCAAGTATATTGAGGAAACGCCAATCCTGACAATCGAGGATGCATTGGCGGCGGATACAAGGTTTGAAGAAGGCCCGCGTATCTATGAAAAGGGCGATGCCGAGACGGCGATCAAAGGCGCTGCGCGGGTTGTAGAGGGTACATTCGAAATCGGCGGGCAAGAGCATTTCTATCTTGAGGGACAGGCCGCATTGGCCTTTCCGCAAGAGGGCGGCGATATGCTGGTGCATTCTTCGACCCAGCACCCAACTGAAATCCAGCATAAGGTGGCCGAGGCACTGGGCGTGCCGATGCATGGCGTACGGGTGGAAATCCGGCGAATGGGCGGTGGCTTTGGCGGTAAGGAAAGCCAGGGAAATGCACTGGCAGTTTCCTGTGCGGTTGCCGCCCGCCTGACGGGCAAGCCCTGCAAGATGCGCTATGATCGAGATGACGACATGATCATCACTGGTAAGCGCCATGATTTTCGTATTTCCTATCGGGCTGGCTTTGATGAGAATGGCCGCATCGCGGGCGTGTCGTTCATGCAATATACCCGCTGTGGCTGGGCACAGGATTTATCACTGCCAGTGGCCGACCGGGCGATGCTGCATTCTGACAATGCCTATTTGTTGCCAGCGTGTCGTATCGAAAGCCATCGGCTGAAAACCAACATGCAAAGCGCCACGGCCTATCGCGGCTTTGGCGGGCCGCAAGGAATGATCGCGATTGAGCGCGTGCTGGATCATATTGCGCATGACCTAGGCAAAGACCCGGTCGAGGTGCGGTGTCTGAACTACTATGCGGCGCGGGCTGATGGTTCGGGAGCCTCCGGCGGGGATATTTCCAACCAAAATGAAAATAATACAACACCATACGGGATGGCGGTGGAAGATTTTGAACTGCATGGGATGACGGCGGCTTTGCTTGCGAGTTCCGATTATGCAGTGCGACGGGCGGCGGTTGCTGAGTGGAACGCCAGTCATGACACGATCAAAAAGGGCATTGCATTTTCCCCCGTGAAATTCGGAATTTCGTTTACGCTAACTTTCCTCAATCAGGCCGGGGCGTTGGTGCATGTGTATCAGGATGGATCGGTTCATCTGAACCACGGCGGTACTGAAATGGGTCAAGGGTTGTTCCAGAAAGTGGCGCAAGTGGCTGCATCTCGGTTTGGCATCGGTTTGGATACAGTGAAGATTACAGCAACAGATACAGCCAAAGTGCCCAATACCTCGGCAACAGCGGCGTCGTCTGGCAGTGATTTGAACGGCATGGCGGTGAAAGCGGCCTGTGACACGATCCGCGAGCGGATGGCGTCGTATTTGGCGGAACTACATCAGGCGGATGTCAGAACGGTTCGATTTGCCGATGGTAATGTGATCATAGGCGAGACTGTCTACAGTTTTGCCGAGGCGGCGGCCCTGTCCTATCAAGGGCGGGTCAGCCTGTCCGCGACAGGGTTTTACAAGACACCAAAGGTGGAATGGGACCGGATCAAGGGTCACGGCCGACCGTTTTTCTATTTTGCTTATGGCGCTTCAATTACCGAAGTGGCCGTGGATACGCTGACTGGTGAGAACCGGATTTTACGCACGGATATTCTGCATGATGCGGGTGCGTCGCTAAATCCGGATTTGGACATCGGCCAGGTTGAGGGCGCTTATGTGCAAGGTGCCGGATGGCTGACGACGGAAGAGCTGGTCTGGGACGAGGCTGGGGCTCTGCGCACACATGCCCCTTCGACCTATAAGATACCCGCGTGTTCTGATCGCCCAGATATTTTCAACGTGGCGCTTTGGGACGCAGAAAACCCGGAAGATACGATTTATCGCTCAAAAGCGGTCGGAGAACCGCCCTTTATGCTTGGGATTTCGGCGTTTTTAGCCCTGAGTGATGCGATTTCAGCTTGTGGTGACAGCTATCCGGCATTGGATGCGCCTGCGACCTCAGAGCAGGTCTGGGCGACGATCCAAAAGGTGCGCAATGGGATTTGAGCTCGACATACTACGCGACGCGGTGGCGCGCCACGGGCGGGTAGCACGGGTAGTGGTTGCGGCAATACGCGGATCGTCTCCGCGTGAAGTCGGTGCCGCGATGCTGGTTTGGAAAGACGGGCAATCCGGGACCATTGGCGGCGGCACCTTAGAGTTTGAGGCGGCACAGTCAGCGCGGGATGGGGCGACAGGCATCAGTCAGCACGCATTGGGACCTGACCTTGGGCAATGTTGCGGCGGAGCCGTAACACTGCTGAGCGAGGCCTATGACACGGAATCATTGGCAGCCTTGGGTGAAACAGTGATTGCCAGAGCTGTTGGAAAAGCTTGCACCATGCCCCTTTCTGTAAATCGGCTGCTGGCACAGGCCCGCGCGAAGGGGATCGCACCCGAGACGCAGTTGCTGGACGGTTGGATGATCGAGCCGGTTCACCGACCAACCAGACCAATTTGGATTTGGGGCGCGGGCCATGTTGGCCGCGCCTTGGTCAATGTGCTGGCTCCGATACCGGAGATTGCGATTACCTGGATTGATACCGGGGCCGAACGGTTCCCCGATGTTGTTCCCGATGGGGTCACTGTATTGCCTGCGACCAAGCCTGCCGAGCTGGTGCGTCATGCACCGATGAACGCTGAACATCTGATCCTGACCTATTCGCACGCTTTGGACCTTGAGCTGTGCCACAGGTTGCTGAACCACCAGTTCGCATTCGTTGGTCTGATCGGATCGGCCACCAAAAAGGCGCGGTTCCGGTCGCGACTGGCCGCGTTAGGGCATACGCCAGAGAGAATTGGCGACATTACCTGCCCAATCGGCGATACATCATTGGGCAAACATCCACAAATGATCGCCGTGGGCGTTGCGGCTGCATTGCTACGCCCTGCCACGATCATCCCCCAAAACAAGGATTTAAGCGCGTGACAGATATCCTTCTGAGCCTGAAAGGGCTGACCAAGGCCTATCCGGGAGTGGTTGCCAACAATAATGTCAGCTTTGACATCGGCGTTGGCGAAGTTCACGCCCTGCTGGGGGAAAACGGGGCAGGCAAATCAACGTTGGTCAAGATGATCTATGGCTTGGTCAAACCCGATAGCGGCACCATGACGTTGCGTGGCCAGGCATTTACCCCATCAGAACCCCGCGCCGCCCGCGCCGACGGAATCGCGATGGTGTTTCAGCATTTCTCGCTGTTTGATGCGCTGAACGTGGCCGAAAATATCGCCTTGGGCATGGAAAATCCGCCCGCGATGCGCGATCTGGCCATGCGTATCCGCGAAGTATCGGAAAACTATGGCCTGCCGCTTGATCCCTACAAAACTGTAGGTGGTCTATCCGCTGGGGAACGCCAACGAGTCGAGATTATCCGTTGCCTTTTGCAAGACCCAAAGTTGTTGATCATGGACGAACCCACAAGCGTTCTGACCCCGCAAGAGGTCGACATTCTGTTTGAAACCCTGCGTAAACTCAGCTCCGAGGGCACTGCGATCCTGTACATCTCGCATAAGCTTGAAGAAATCCGCTCACTTTGCGATCACGCGACAGTTTTGCGGTTGGGCGAAAATGTAGGCGAATGTACACCCGCCGACACCACCGCGCGCGAAATGGCAGAGCTGATGGTGGGGACGGAACTGCTCACGCCCGAACGGTCGGGTCGTGATTTTGGCGAAGTAGCGCTGGATATCAGCGGTTTGTCAGCAGATGCACCATCAGATTTTGGAACCTCGTTGAAAAACGTGCATATGACGGTACGCAAGGGCGAGGTTTTCGGTATCGGCGGGGTTGCAGGTAACGGACAGGACGAATTGCTGGGCGTGTTGTCAGGCGAAACTACAACCCAAGCAGACGCCGTACGCCTGCATGGCGGTCCGGTGGGCAATCTGGGACCAACCGCACGTCGCAAGCTGGGTTTGTTAACCGCCCCTGAGGAACGGCTAGGCCACGCCGCTGCGCCAGATATGAGCCTGACGGAAAACGCAATGCTGACCGGATCAGCACGCGAAGGGCTTGAGAGTAACGGATTCTTGAAATGGGGGCTGGCCAAGGATTTCGCGGATAAGATCATCAAAGCCTTTGATGTACGAACCCCAGGCCCCGAAAACGCTGCAAGATCGTTGTCTGGCGGCAACCTGCAAAAATTCGTCATTGGCCGCGAAGTGTTGCAGCATCCCGAAGTGTTGGTGGTAAATCAGCCAACTTGGGGCGTGGATGCCGCAGCTGCCGCGTCGATCCGGCAAGCTTTGCTGGACCTTGCGGCAAATGGGGCTGCAGTGATCTGCATCAGCCAGGATTTGGATGAACTGATGGAAATCAGCGACAATTTTGCGGCACTGAATGAGGGTAGATTAAGTGCCCCACGCCCAACGGCTGAACTGAATGTCGAAGAAATCGGCCTGATGATGGGCGGAGCACATGGGATGGAGGTGTCGCATGTTTAAGCAAGGCACAAAGAGGGAGAGAACAACATGATTGTTCTGGAGAAGCGGCCTCAGCCGTCACAGGCATGGTCAATGGCTACGCCGTTGATTGCGGTTCTGGCTACCATGTTCTTTGGAGGCTTGTTGTTCCTAACCTTGGGAAAAAATCCGATCGAGGCGATCCGTACGATTTTTTACGATCCGCTGTTTGGTGAATTCGCGTTTTACTATCGTCCACAATTGCTAGTCAAAGGCGCGCCTTTGGTGCTGATTGCGATTGGTCTGTCTTTGGGGTTCAAAGCTGGGATTTGGAATATCGGCGCTGAAGGTCAGTACATCATGGGTGCCATTGTAGGTGCCGGAATCGGACTGGCGTTCTATCCGCTGGAAGCGTGGTATATCCTGCCGCTGATGGTGATTGGTGGCGCGTTTGGCGGCTGGATCTGGGCGATGATACCGGGGATACTGAAGGTGCGATTTGGCACCAATGAAATCCTTGTGTCATTGATGCTGGTTTATGTGGCCGAACAATTGCTTGCGTCTATGTCTCTGGGCCTGCTTAAGAACCCGGAAGGTCATGGATTTCCCGGTAGCCGAAATTTGAATGATTATGCGTCTACTAATGGCTGGATCGACCAGAATGTCGGAATGCACTGGGGCGTCGTTGCGGCCCTAATTGCTGTGATCTTTGCCTACATCCTGCTGAACCGACATATGCTGGGATTTCACATCCGTTTGACCGGCGATGCGCCGCGCGCCGCTAAATTCGCAGGCGTAAAGCCCGCTCGCCTGATCTTGTTCACCTTGGGGATGTCTGGCGCATTGGCCGGGTTGGCCGGGTTGTTCGAAGCATCCGGCCCTGCGGGCCAGATCACCATCGACTTTAGCACCGGCTATGGGTTTACGGCCATTATCGTGGCGTTCCTTGGGCGTCTGCATCCGGTCGGTATCCTGCTGGCAGGCGCGCTGATGGCGCTGACCTACATTGGTGGCGACATCGCGCAGGGCAGTCTTGGCCTGCCGGCCGCAGCAATTCAGGTTTTTCAGGGGATGTTGTTGTTCTTCCTGCTGGCCTTTGATCTGCTGACAAACTTTCGCATTCGGCTGGCTTCTGGAAAGGTGGCGTAACATGGATTTATCTGCAATCAATCCGGTGCTTCTGGTGGCCTCTCTTATGGTCGCCGCAACACCAATCCTGTTGGCCGCGATCGGCGAGCTGGTCGTGGAAAAGGCCGGAATTCTGAACCTTGGCGTCGAAGGCATGATGATCATCGGGGCCATCTGTGGCTTTGCGGTCGCCGTTCAAACAGATTCATCAACACTGGGCTTTCTTGCCGCTGCCATTGGCGGGGCTGTTCTGTCGCTGTTGTTTGTGATCCTTACGCAGGTGGCATTGGCCAATCAGGTGGCGTCAGGTCTGGCCCTGACCCTGTTTGGCCTCGGCCTCAGCGCGCTGCTTGGGCAATCCTTTGTTGGCCTGAAACCGCCCCCCACACCAGAGCTGAACATTCCGTTTCTCAGCGATATTCCGGTGCTTGGCCCGATCCTGTTCAGCCATGACCCTGTGCTGTATCTTGGCATCGCCATCGTCGCTGGTGTCTGGGCCGCGCTGAAATTCACCCGCGCCGGTCTGATTCTGCGCGCGGTGGGTGAAAACCACGACGCCGCCCATGCCCTTGGATACAAAGTCATTCGTATCCGCATCATGGCAATCCTGTTTGGCGGAGCCTGTGCCGGGTTGGGTGGGGCTTATATCAGCCTTGTGCGTGTGCCTCTGTGGACCGAAGGCATGACAGCCGGTGTTGGCTGGATCGCATTGGCGTTGGTGGTGTTTGGCAGCTGGAAACCCTGGCGTGTCTTGCTAGGCGCCTATTTATTTGGCGGAGTCACCGTTGTTCAACTTAACTTGCAGGCCGCTGGCGTTGCAATTCCGGTTGAGTATCTGGCAATGTCGCCATACCTGATTACTATCGTCGTGCTTGTTATCCTATCCAAAGACAAAAGCAGCGCGCCGGCCTCGCTTGGCCGTATATTCCATGCTTCGCATTAAGCGGGGCCAACTAAACCAACCTAGGGGAAGTCAATGAAACTTACTTCACTATTTACCAGCGCCGCGATGGCGCTGGGTCTTGCAACGGGCGTCATGGCCGAACCAACGAAAGTCGGTTTTGTCTATGTTGGCCCCGTCGGCGATGGCGGCTGGACCTATGAACACGACAAAGGTCGTCAAGCGGTCGAAGCCGAATTCGGTGATGATGTCGAAACCACATTTGTCGAAAGTGTCGCCGAAGGCCCCGATGCTGAGAGGGTGATGACGCAGATGGTACTGGAAGGTGCCGATCTGATCTTTACGACGTCCTTTGGCTATATGGATCAAACCATTAATGTCGCCAAGAAATTCCCAAATGTACGCTTTGAGCACGCAACTGGATATAAGACAGCCGACAACGTTTCGGTTTATTCCGCGCGCTTCTACGAAGGTCGCGCCATTCAGGGCATGATCGCTGGCGAGATGACCAAAACAAACATCATCGGCTATATCGGTTCATTCCCGATCCCCGAAGTGGTCCGTGGCATCAACAGCGCCTATATCCACGCGAAAAAGGTCAACCCGGACGTGCGTTTCAAGATCGTCTGGGCCTACACCTGGTTTGACCCTGCCAAAGAGGCCGACGCGGCCAAAGTTCTGATCGAACAGGGCGCGGACGTGATCCTGCAACACACCGATTCAACTGCGCCTTTGGCGGCAGCTGCCGAAGCTGGCAATGTGATTGGTTTTGGTCAGGCATCTGACATGGCCGAATACACAGATGGCCCACGGGTATCGTCGATCATTGACAACTGGGGTCCGTATTACATTGAGCGGACAAAGGCTGTCATGGATGGCACATGGGAGACCGTCAACACATGGGACGGCATCGGAGCAGGCATGGTCGGCATCGGCGCAATGACCGACAAAATTCCAGCGGACGTTCAGGACGCCGCCAACGCGCTGAAAGCGTCAATTGCTTCGGGTGAGTATCATCCGTTTACCGGCCCGCTGAAAAAGCAGGACGGCAGCGACTGGCTGGCAGAAGGCGAAGTTGCGGATGATGGCACATTGGCTGGCATGAACTTCTATGTCGAAGGCATCGAAGGCGACATTCCTAACTAAGCTGTCAGGTGATGTCGGCGTTCGCAGCTGCACGCCAAATCAACCAGAATAATAAAGGCCCCGGAATTCCGGGGCCTTTTCCTTTGGATTAAACGCTTTTCCTGCAGAAAAACGTTGCCTCCGGCGGGGATATTTTTACCAAAATGAATGGTAATGAGACGCTTACAATTGGATGCGGAACCGAGCGAAACCATCAGGGCCGTCACCAGCCGGTTCAATGCTGACGCCTTTAACATCCGCGGCGTAACCTGCTGCCTTTGGTCCAGTGTCAAACAACACGCTGGTGCCGGGCAATGGCGCAAAGGTCCAGTTGGCGTCGGCTTTGGGGCTGATTGTGCCTTCCTGCACGATATAGCGCACGATGACGTCGCGGTTGGTGTCCGGTCCTTCAAAGACAATCGTGTCACCAGTACCCGGGAATTTTCCGCCGCCACTGGCGCGATAGTTATTGGTAGCAATGATGAACTTGGCAGCCGGATCAATGGGAGCTCCATCAAAAGACAGGTTGACGATCCGGTTGGCGCTTTCATCAACCAGATTGCCTTTGGCGTCAAACATTGAAGGTTGGCTAAGGTCGATCTGATAGGTCACTCCATCGATCACATCGAAATTGTAGGACGGGAAGTCAGGGTTCAACAATACCTGATCGGCCATGCCCGGATTGATCTGGTTGAACATCCCTGCCGACCGCTCAAGCCAACCTTTAACCTGCGCGCCCGTGACCAGCACGGCGCGGGCCGTGTTGGGATAAAGGTAAAGATCTGACACATTCTTGATCGCCACATCACCTTTTGGCACATCAGTGAAATACTCGGGGCCACCCCGACCACCGGCCTTAAACGGAGCCGCCGCGGACAGGATTGGCAGGCCTTCGTACTCGGTGCCTTTCATCATCTCAGCGATGTACCAGCTTTGTGCGATCGACACGATCTGCACCGATGGATCATCTGCCACCAGCGCAAAATAGGAATGCAACGGCGCATCGGTCTTACCAACAGCCCGGCGCACATAGGCCAATGTTGCATCATGCTCTGCCTGCACTGAATCCAGCACGTTTTGCTGGCTTTCAACCAGCGGTGTGATTGAACGATCCTCGTTGCGTTTGGAAATCGGGCGCGCTTCGGATCCGTGGCTGACGACTTTCCACTCATTGCCAGAACGCTCCAGCATCAGATCAATCAGTCCCAGATGAGAGCCCCAAAACCCACCCATTGCGGCCGGTTTTCCGTTGATGGTTCCGGCTGCGGTATCCACCGTATCAATCCCATCATATTTCTTGGACGGGAACACGCGGTGGT
>PIVL01000082.1 GCA_003354145.1 Paracoccaceae bacterium | reverse complement strand
AAATTGGAGAGGTCGGCCGGACATATCTGGCCGACCTCAAACTATTTGTGGCAGCCTTGAAACGTTCGGTACAAAACAAAAGGTATTCCAGCGTGTTAAGCCTTTCACCATTGTTCGAGTTCCAAAAGCGATTGCACAGCAATTCCGACCTTCGCCATAGTCTTGCGTGGCAACAAAACTTGCGGCAAGGCGCTGGTGATTCAGAATTCTGCATATGATGCACATGTCGCATAACACAGTAAGGCAGTCATTCGCGAAAGATGCAGCGAAAGCTCACTTCGTTCTTGTTCGCACTGCCGCCATTGCCCAGTATTCGGCCAACGTCCGCTATCGTAATAACGAAAGCGCCGGGGACAGAACCGAGGGGCGGGTGAAAAAGGGCGTAGAAATCCCGCTTTTAGCGACTCATTCGCGCACAAATTGCGCGGAACTCCGGTAACATCTTGAAACAAAACAATTCACGAGTCTTCTCGACCGCACCAAACATCCCTAAAAGTTCACACTGTTAGATGACAGTTGTGTCATGTGCGGGGATTGTTTCGCCTACAAAATACCAATCTCAGCCAACGCGCGGTTCAACTCGTCTGGCAAAGCATCGTCGCTGATGCGTCCTTTTGGCAGATCGGGTGGGGCATCCTCGACCGTCAGGTACCGCCAGCCCTGAAATGGGCGGCGTAGGGCGGATTGGGTGCGGTGCAATTCTGGGTTAAGCACGATCGCGCAGCGGCGGATGCCGTCCTGACCGATGACCTCGTCCAGACGCAGGATACGTTGGCGCGATTGGATTTGCCCTTTGATGACCCAATAAATTGAACCGCCATTCAACAAAGCCTCAGAGCGTTTCGGCCACATGCGGGTGATATGGCGCGGCAAACCGTCCGCCGTCTGGGCTTGGGTCTGGTTTTGCCATGCCTCCTGGGATTCGACGCTTTCGCTGCCGACGCTTAGTTTTATAAGGTTTAGCGTGTTATCCACAGAGTCGTCCCCAAGTCACAGCGTATATAGTATAGAGTGGGGCCAAGACTGCAATCTGTTGTGGAATAATCGACGGGTTCCGGTATGATGTTTGCCTGCTAACAAAAATGAGAATCGCACTATGAGCCGTTTTGCTGCCCCAATCGCCGAACAAATCTGGGATATGAAATACCGTTTCAAAGGCCCCGATGGTGCGCCCGTGGATTTGACGGTCGAAGATAGCTGGCGGCGGGTCGCCCGTGATCTGTCGCAAGTTGAAGACGATCCCACGCTGTGGGAAGACCGGTTTTACGCGGCTCTTGAGGATTTTAAATACCTGCCAGCGGGACGGATCGCAGCAGGTGCTGGCACTGCGCGCCAGGTGACGTTGTTCAACTGCTTTGTCATGGGTACGATACCGGATAGCATAGGTGGCATATTTGAAATGCTGCGCGAGGCCGCGCTAACCATGCAGCAGGGTGGTGGAATCGGCTATGACTTCAGCACCATCCGCCCCAAAGGCTCGGATGTGCAGGGGGTGGCGGCAGATGCCAGCGGGCCTTTGTCGTTTATGGATGTCTGGGACGCAATGTGCCGCACCATCATGTCCGCAGGCAGTCGCCGCGGTGCGATGATGGCGACAATGCGCTGCGATCATCCGGATATCGAGTCCTTTATCACCGCCAAATCCGACGCTGCGCGCCTGCGTATGTTCAATATTTCGGTGTTGGTGACGGATGCGTTCATGGAGGCGGTCAAGGCAGACGGACCGTGGGAGTTATTGTTTGACGGTGTGGTTCATCACACCCTGCGTGCGCGCGATCTTTGGAACAAGATCATGCAGGCGACTTTTGAATTCGCCGAACCGGGCGTGATCTTCATCGACCGGATCAATGGGGCCAACAATTTGGCCTATTGCGAAACGATTGCGGCGACCAACCCCTGTGGCGAACAGCCTTTACCACCTTATGGTGCCTGCCTTTTGGGCTCGATCAATTTGGCACGTTTGGTGTCCGACCCGTTTGACCAAGCCGCTGAGCTGGATCTGGTCGCGTTAGGCGAGTTAGTGGCCACTGCCGTACGGATGATGGACAATGTGGTGGATGTGTCCAAATTCCCGCTGCCAGAACAGGCCACCGAAGCAAAGGCAAAGCGCCGTATCGGGTTGGGGGTCACGGGGTTGGCGGATGCGCTGTTGATGCTGGGGCTGCGCTATGGCTCGGACGAGGCTGCGGATCAGACCGGGCGTTGGCTGCACGCGATTTCGCGCGCGGCCTATCTGGCGTCGGTGGACCTGGCCCGTCAAAAGGGCCCGTTCCCATTGTTTGACGCCGAGGCCTATCTGGCCAGCGGCACCATGCAACAAATGGACGACGATGTACGCGACGCCATCCGCGAACATGGCATTCGCAATGCGCTACTAACCTCGATCGCGCCAACCGGAACCATCAGCCTTTACGCAGGTAATGTCAGTTCCGGGATCGAGCCTGTCTTTGCCTATGCCTATACGCGTAAAGTGCTGCAAAAGGATGGTAGTCGTACCGAAGAAGAAGTCATCGACTATGCCGTCCAGATGTGGCGGGACAAATTCGGCGATGCTGAATTGCCCGACTATTTCGTCAACGCCCAGACATTGGACCCGCTGGAGCATGTCAAAATGCAGGCGGCGGCGCAGGAATGGGTCGACAGTTCGATCTCAAAAACCATCAATTGCCCGGAGGACATCAGTTTTGATGCGTTCAAAAACGTCTACATGCTGGCCTGGGATTCCGGTTGCAAAGGGTGCACCACCTATCGTCCCAACGACATCACCGGATCAGTTCTAACCGTATCCGAGACAACAGATTCCGTGCCCGGCGAAATCCCGGCCCAGACCCAAAGTGTGTCACCCACAGGTGGCGAAATTGTTTATATGTCCGAACCGCTGGATCGCCCACAAGCTCTTGAGGGTAATACATATAAACTCAAATGGCCTGACAGCGAACATGCAATATATATCACCATCAACGATTTGATGCATGGCGGTCATCGTCGTCCGTTTGAGATGTTCATCAACTCCAAGAACATGGAGCACTACGCCTGGACTGTGGCCCTGACACGAATGATATCGGCCGTGTTCCGGCGTGGTGGCGATGTGTCGTTTGTCGTCGAAGAGCTCAAGGCGGTGTTTGATCCCCGAGGTGGTGCCTGGATGCAGGGCAAATACGTGCCCTCGATCCTCGCGGCCATCGGCGGCGTGATCGAGCGACATCTGATTTCAACCGGCTTTATCGAAGGCGAAGGCATGGGTTTAAAAACAGACCCGCAAGCCGAAGTGGTGAACATGGACGCGCCACGCGGCAAAGCCTGCCCAAGCTGCGGCCAGTACAATTTGCGTATGATAGAAGGCTGCATGACCTGCGGCAGTTGCGGGCATTCCAAATGCGGCTGATTTGATCGATTTCGTTTGCTTGATATGTGAAAGCCAACATCAATTTGCAATTTGACCAGCTTAGATTTCAATTCTGACCACTAAAAGATTGCCACCGCTTTTTAAGGGCGGTGGTTTTCTCATTCAGGTGAACGTGATGCTCAAGCCTGCTTTTGGGCTTGAACAGAAAGCCGCCTTCTCAAAGCGTATGCGAAGAACAGTCTGCGTTTTCGGCGAGTTGTTCCCGAGGGTTGGATTTGTCGTTACCAATATGCCAATGGAGGCAGACTGGAGCATCGGAGCTACAAACTACCACAACATGCAGGTGATGGCATTCCACCTGGGGAATGTCGGTTCAAATAGCACTTTGCGGCTACCCATTATCACGTCAAAAGATGGAAGGTGTTTCTACATAGGCGAGTATCATAATAATGTCGACAGCTCATGCGGGTTGCCTATATTATTGCAACAACGCCATGATATGCCGCCCCTCAGGGCCGTCACCAACTTTCAGCTATAACTCTGGTATATTCATTTCCCCACTACTATCTGGCCATAGCCTTGATTTCTTCTTGTGGGGTGATCCACTCACCCACATGACCTTCGACGTAGCCAGAAGGAAAGCCCTGCGTTATCATAGGTATATATCGCTTGATTCCATTAGTAAGCACCACGAATGGGATAAAAACTAGTTGGGGGAAGTCATGCCGAAGGGTTATGAAGTAAAATTGGATTTCACAACGTGAAACGATTCATATATATTTTTCTGGCAACACTATTGATCCCCATGAGTTCTCAGGCCGAGGATGTCAGTGAACAGTTTCAATCAGCGATTCGAGCTGTGGAAAACAGGGACTATGCTTCCCTTGTTAAATTGCTGGAAGACCACCCTGGTTTACTCAGTTACGTAAAAAAATATAGAAGTGGTGATTGCTCTCTATTTTGTGAATTTAGTCGTCTTTTGCGTTCGCCACTAGAAAATGAAGCTAGCCCAGAAGTAGACGTGATAGCCTTGGAAATTCTACTAGATAGTGGTGGCGACCCTGCTATTTCACCTCATGCCCTTGGAGAGCTCCTAATTTCTGCAAATATTTTTCATGGCGATGTTTCTGAGTTTCCGATAAATTCAGGAAATTGTACAAAAAGCAGGAATAAAATTTTCCCTATTGTAAACAAAATGATAAGCTATGGTTCGCCGCTAGACATTCTACAACGAAATTTTGGGATTGCGGATTTTTCCATGGGCTTTTTATATGTCTTTCAACTTTGTCAGAGCGTTTATTCTTGCGGTGCTGAGTATGAATCCACGCCTTCGGATATTGCGCTTGAGGTAAGCAAATCCATTACATCAGCAGAACGTGACCTTTTGCTAGAATTGGCATCCGGAATATCCTTATCTCGCAAGTGTGTAAGTAGTGTTATTTCCTCCCATCAGGAGCTTTAAAGATGTCTAATTCTTTTTTGAGATGGAATTTTCCGATGTTGCCTGAATAAGGTGGCAGCGAAACGCATGCTGCATTGGCTGATGAAGAAGCAGCGGCGAACCCCGAAACGCTTTGTTACCATCAAACTGCGATCTTACGCGCTGCACGGCATTTGATGCG
Source organism: Paracoccaceae bacterium (assembly GCA_003354145.1). Classification (GTDB taxonomy): domain Bacteria; phylum Pseudomonadota; class Alphaproteobacteria; order Rhodobacterales; family Rhodobacteraceae; genus NORP181. The sequence continues at coordinate 10,698 of PIVL01000082.1, read as the reverse complement.
TGCAAGGCGGTGGGCGGGGGAAATTGAATACCGGATCCAGGGTTATCCCAATTTTAGCACTGTTGTTGTGCCCCCTGTACTGCACCCTAGACACCCACCAAACACCGGGCATGTTCACTCGCCTTGTGGGTTGAAAATCTAGTTCGCAACCGCTTTGTGGCATTAAGGCGGGCAAGCTTTGCCAGTCAGCGACCCGACGAGTTTATTCCGATTACGCTCACGGATATCTAAACCCCCTTTGGGTTTCGATAAACTGCGCTTCAAAACGATCTGGCGGACACTTGAGCAGAGCCCATTCAAGGGGGCGCGTCAATTTATCTTGATCTAGATCAAACTCGGCCATTGAAGCAAACGCGCCAACATTCTAAAACCTGCAACAATCCGCGCACGCCGCATCTGACGGCGTGCGCTCACAATTGACAGGAGGCGCCACATGGCCGACGCAGCCATCCATGGCCACGAAGATGAGCATAAACGCAGCTTCTTTGCCCGCTGGTTTATGTCCACCAACCACAAAGACATCGGGATTCTGTATCTTGTCGTCTCTGCGGCTGTTGGATTTATTTCCGTTGCATTCACAATCTACATGCGACTGGAGCTTATGCATCCGGGCGTTCAATACATGTGTTTGGAAGGCGCGCGTCTGATTGCTGATGCGTCAGCCGGATGTACCCCGAACGGGCACTTGTGGAACGTGTTGGTGACGGCCCACGGCATCCTGATGATGTTCTTTGTGGTTATTCCGGCGCTTTTCGGCGGATTTGGCAACTATTTCATGCCTTTGCAAATTGGCGCACCGGACATGTCGTTCCCACGAATGAACAACCTGTCTTTCTGGATGTATGTTGCAGGCACCACCATGGCTGTCTGTTCGGTTCTGGCACCGGGCGGCAATGATCAGCTTGGATCTGGCGTTGGCTGGGTTCTCTATCCGCCGCTTTCTGTGAACGAAGGCGGGTTGTCGATGGATCTGGCGATCTTTGCGGTTCACCTGTCGGGTGCTTCGTCCATTCTGGGCGCGATCAACATGATCACCACGTTCCTGAATATGCGTGCACCGGGCATGACCCTGTTCAAAGTGCCGCTGTTTTCATGGTCGATCTTTGTCACAGCCTGGTTGATTCTGTTGTCTCTGCCGGTTCTTGCGGGCGCGATCACCATGTTGCTTATGGACAGAAACTTTGGCTTTTCGTTCTTTGATCCTGCCGAAGGCGGCGATCCGGTTCTCTATCAGCACATCCTTTGGTTCTTTGGTCACCCCGAAGTTTACATCGTGATCCTGCCGGGTTTCGGCATCATCAGCCACGTCATCGCCACCTTTAGCCGCAAGCCTGTCTTTGGCTATCTGCCAATGGTCTGGGCGCTGATTGGTATTGGTGGTCTGGGCTTCGTGGTCTGGGCGCACCATATGTACACGGTTGGCATGTCGCTGAACCAGCAGGCCTATTTCATGCTGGCAACGATGGTCATTGCGGTACCTACTGGCGTCAAAGTGTTCAGTTGGATTGCCACGATGTGGGGCGGTTCGATAGAGTTCAAAACGCCTATGCTCTGGGCTTTGGGCTTTTTGTTCCTGTTCACCGTTGGTGGCGTTACCGGTATCGTTCTCAGTCAGGCGGCTGTGGATCGCTACTACCATGACACCTACTACGTTGTGGCGCATTTCCACTATGTGATGAGTCTGGGTGCGGTGTTTGCCATCTTTGCAGGAGTGTATTTCTACCTACCCAAGATGTCCGGCCGAATGTATCCGGAATGGGCAGGTAAATTGCACTTTTGGATGATGTTTATCGGCGCCAACCTGACCTTTTTCCCACAGCACTTTTTGGGTCGTCAGGGTATGCCACGACGTTACATCGACTACCCGGAACAGTTTGCCTACTGGAATGTCTGGTCCTCTTACGGCGCGTTCCTGTCGTTTGCATCGTTCCTGTTTTTCTTCGGAATCATTTACTACACTCTGACACGGGGTGCCAAAGTGACCGAGAACAACCCTTGGAACGAGTATGCAGATACATTGGAATGGACATTACCTTGTCCGCCGCCTGAGCATACGTTTGAAACCCTGCCCAAGCAGGAAGACTGGGACAAAGTGCACTCGCACTAGCCTGGCCCAGTCCTTGAGAAATCAGAAAGCCCCTGCCATTCGCGGGGGCTTTTGCATATAATGATCGTTAAGATACTTGTAGCGACGACTAATTTTTCAACAATAATGCATACCATTAGGGAGTTGATGAGATGAGAACTTTGCTTTTATCCATGGCCAGTTCATTTGCCATCACCCTGCCCACGCTTCTTGCTGCAGACCCATCTCTGGAATGCAGTATTAACAATGACAACCAGATTAAGATTGGCGATTGCCTGTCAGCGACAGAGGCCGAAGTCGACGGCGCGGTTAAGCTTGCACTTGGGTTTGCCCATGATTCCGCAGTGGAACTTGACAACATTACCGAAGCCGACCGCAGCGTCAAAGCGCTGGAAAAAGCCCAAACCCACTGGACCGCATATCGCGACTCGCATTGCAAGTTTGTCGGAACAACGTTTGGCGGCGGATCGGGCACCGGAATTGCAATTCAGTCCTGCCGGATTGAGTTGGGACGTTTACGCGTTACAGAACTGATGAAATTCACTCAATAGAGGTATAGGTTTGAGCTGCCTTGAGACTCTCGGAAATTACTCGTGACGTCTGTTGCATTCGCTTTGGCCGCGGCGGTCACCTTTGGGCTGTTGCTATTCACACCCTTTGCCAAATCAGCGCTATGGCGGGCCACGGTAACCCCACTCGCGTCGATCATGGGCAGTGGGTTTCTGGTGTCCGCACCGCTGCTCGCACGTGAATTTGGCGGCTTTGCGGCCCCTGCCATGGCGCTGTTGATCGGTGTGGCTGCGTTGGTTGGATGGGCAATTCGCTATAATATCAAGATCGTCGAGCCTCAGCTTAAGACCGGAAAAGACAAGGCTCTGCGATCAATGGAAGAAATCAGCCATGTGGTTCTGACCTTTGCGTATTTTGTCTCAGTTGCATATTATCTTTCGCTGCTTGGTCATTTTGTTCTGCAATCCGCAGGAATCCAGAGCGAGCAACTTGCAACCGCCATTGCGGTTTTGCTTGCCACAGGGCTGGGCATTCTGGGGTGGTCAGGTGGTTCCAAAAAAGTGGTCGAGGTTGAGCGCTACACCACCGCACTGAATCTGGCGGTAATTTGCGGGTTCCTTTTTGCACTGGCCGTATTTGGTGCCGGACTGATCTTGGACGGAACATCGGTAAAGCCCCCACCCGGAAGGTTAGGCGCGTCATCGCTGCCGCTTTTGTTGGGATTGCTGATTGTCGTGCAGGGATTTGAGACATCCCGATTTTTGGGTGGCCATTTTGATGCCGATACCCGAATCCAGTCCATGAAGATTGCGCAGCTGGTGTCCGGTGTCATTTACATTGTATTTTTTATGCTGCTGTCACCGTTGTTAGGAGCGCTGGCCAACAGCGAGGGTGTGGCAGGTATTATTACTGTGTCAGGACTGGTGGCGCTGGCCCTACCCATGAGCCTGACAGCGGCGGCTTTGGCCAGTCAGTTCAGCGCCGCTGTGGCGGACAGTATCGGCAACGAAGGCCTGATTGGGCAATTGACCCGTGGCAAAGTTGATCCGAAACACGCCTATGCGCTGATCGCAGCAGTTGCCGTTGCTATTCTAATAACCCAAGACGTGAATTCGGTCATTGCGCTGGCCAGCCGTGCTTTTGCGTTGTTTTACGCACTGCAATGCCTTGTCGCATGGGAAGCGGCCCGCAAACGCCCCGACGATGTAGGCAAATCGCGGGTTTTCCTGATCCTTTCGATTCTCACAGCCGCTGTCTGCATTTTTGGCGTGCCGTTTGATTAACCCACTTTCAACCGGCTGAGAGTTTAAAATTTTGACATTCGCAAGAACAGAAGCCTTTACCGGCACCCGGTAATTGCCCTAGCCTGTCATGCAACGCGGGAGGATGACATGCGGGGACTGGCATTGGCAGGTGCGCTTTTGATGGGCGCGACTGGATCTGGGGGGAATGCGCAAAGCGCGGCAAGCACACAGATCGTGTGTGACCTTTCTAGATGTAAGGAAATTAGCGTGCCCGCTCCGCGATATTCCGACGCAAACGCATTTTCCGTCCAACAAGTCTGGGTCGTGGTCGATAACATTCTGGCGGTATCTGGGTTGCTGCCCAACTTTCAGGTGGTTGAAACCGACGAAGTCGGCAACGCTGCCGCGATCATCATTGAAGGCGAGCGTTATCTGGCATTCAATGCGGGCTGGATGTCGCAGTATGACACAGACGCAGAGACGCAATGGGAGCTTTATGGCGTGATGGCCCACGAAGTCGGGCACCATTTGCAGGGGCACACGATCACAGGGACCGGGTCGCGCCCTCCTACGGAACTTGAAGCAGATGAATATGCCGGGTTCACCCTGTCCGCTTTGGGCGCATCGCTAACCGAGGCTCAGTCACTTTGGGTGACATTAGGCGAACATGGGTCCGTGACGCACCCTCCTCGCCATCAGCGCCTTGCAGCTGTTGAACGCGGCTGGTTGCGCCGTCAGCGCCAGGTGCCGGGCGGTGTGACAGCAACACCTGCCGCCCAGACCCCCGAAGCACCGGTGCCCTCGTTGCCCGTTCCATTTAGTGCCACACAGGAATGTGTTCCAGTAAGCGTAGCCTCTCGTGGCGCAACGATGTGCATGTCTTCGGTGTTGCCCCCGCAAGGCAGCAACGCCTACGGGCCTGCGAACACACTGGATGACGATAGCCAGACAGCGTGGGTCGAGGCGGCGGGCGGCAACGGCATAGGCGAGTTTATTACCTTTATCTTTGATCAACCCCGCCAGCTAAGCTCGGTATCAGTGCGCAACGGCTATGCGAAATCCAATCGCATATATTCGCGCAACAGCCGAGTCAGACGTTTGCGCATCAGTGCATCAAACGGGTCACGGGTAGGGTTGGTGCTGCGAGATACGGCGGACTGGCAAACCAGCGATAGCCTTGCCCAATTGGGCAAGGTGTCCTGGATCAAGTTTGAAATTGAGCAGGTTTATCCAGGATCTCAGTATCAAGACACTGCAATTACCGAAATTCGCCTGGACTAATTTCGTCTAAGAGTTTGCCCGCGTCAGGAATTTGCCCCGGAACATAGGCGTTTTTTGACCTGAGGGCCGACTTTGCCGAAATCCATTTGCCCGGTATAGGCGCCTTTGAGCCTGGCCATCACTTTACCCATGTCACGAATAGATTCGGCACCGCTGTCCTGAACCGCTTTGTTGATTGCGGCGGTCACTTGGTCTTCGTCAAGCTGTTTGGGCAAAAACTCTTCGATCACGGTGATTTCCAGAAGTTCACGCTCGGCCAGATCAAGACGCCCGCCCTCTTCGTAAATGCGTGCACTTTCCTGACGCTGCTTGGTCATTTTCCCCAAGATTGCAAGGACTTCGGTGTCGCTCACAGATCCCTCTATACCTTCGCTGCGCGATGCAATTTCTTTGTCTTTGATCGCGGCATTGATCAATCGCAAAGTTGATAGCCGAGCGGCTGCCTTGTCTCTCATCGCTTGTTTCAGGGCCTTGTTGACCCGACTGCGCATGTCCATTTTTTCTGACCATCCCCATGGATACTGAAAGTTACAACATTACAAAATGAAATGGGCTGTTACAACAGATGAGTGCGCAGCTAACTTATTGAAAAATAACAATGTCCGAAAATTTTACCGAACTTGACCTTACGCCACATACCGTCAGAACACCCTACTGGGTTAACTGAATAGCGCTTCCGGACCCGCAATTGCAGGCCTCAAAATAACCTGCTTCCACCTCGTCCCAAAACGCTATAAGCACCAACAAGTTTGCCCGAGATGAGAGTCGCACCCATGTCCCAGCCCGCCCCAATCAAACCCACAGCATGTCTGGCCCTGGCCGACGGGACCTTGTTTTATGGCACCGGGTTCGGAGCAACCGGACAGACAGTGGCCGAACTGTGTTTCAACACCGCTATGACCGGTTATCAGGAAATTATGACCGACCCCTCCTATGCCGGACAAATTGTGACCTTTACCTTTCCCCATATCGGAAACACTGGGGTGAACCCCGAAGATGACGAGACCGGTGATCCAGTTGCTGATGGCATGGTGGTCAAATGGGATCCGACCGCAGCCAGCAATTGGCGGGCGGTGGAAGATCTGAAAACATGGCTGGAACGGCGCGGGCGGATTGCCATTGGCGGCGTCGACACGCGGCGGCTAACCCGTGCGATACGTCAGCAAGGTGCTCCGCATGTGGCCTTGGCGCATGACCCTGATGGCAATTTCGACACCGCCGCACAGGTTGCTGCGGCGCGTGCGTTTGCCGGACTTGAAGGCATGGATCTGGCCAAGGATGTCACTTGTTCGCAATCCTATCGCTGGGACGAAATGCGTTGGGCTTGGCCCGAGGGATACTGTCGGCAACTGGCGGCAAAGTACAAGGTTGTGGCCGTGGACTATGGCGCCAAGCGCAACATTCTGCGCTGTCTGGCCAGTGCCGGCTGCGATGTGACCGTTCTGCCCGCATCGGCCACCGCTGCCGAAGTGATGGCGCATGAACCCGACGGCGTGTTCTTGTCCAATGGTCCCGGAGACCCTGTGGCAACTGGAAAATACGCCGTGCCAATGATCCGCGAGGTTCTGGACAGTTCAGATATTCCGATTTTTGGCATTTGTCTGGGTCACCAAATGCTAGCCTTGGCGCTTGGGGCTGAAACGGTCAAAATGAATCACGGCCATCACGGTGCCAACCACCCGGTCAAGGATCTGGAAACCGGCAAAGTCGAGATCACCTCGATGAACCACGGCTTTGCAGTGGACGCCCAGACTTTGCCCGCCGGAGTGGTCGAAACCCACCAGTCGCTGTTTGACGGCTCTAACTGCGGCATCCGGATGTCCGGTCGCCCGGTCTATTCGGTCCAGTATCACCCCGAAGCCAGCCCCGGTCCACAAGACAGTTATTATCTGTTTCAGCGTTTCACCGCTGCCATGGCCGAACGCTGCACCGTCGATACGTAAATTTACCCAACGTTAACTTGGTATTAACCCTATAGCTCCAGTCTGGTTCAAGCAAAGTTTGCGGGACCGGGGAAGATGAGCGACCAAAACCTTAAATTGCTCGACCCGCAATCGGCGCTAACTGCCGGGCGGCCTCTGGTGCCGCTGGGGCGTCATCTGGTGAACAACGGTGTCATTACCGGCACGCAGCTTGTGCAAGCGCTACATGCTCAGAAACACCTTGGCGCACGGCTGGATGAGATACTGATTGCTGAAGGCTGGGCCCAAGCGCAGGATGTCCAGGATGCACTGGCGCGTCAACATGGTATTACTCAAGCGGATTTGACAGAACAGGCTCCTGATCCGGAACTGGCCGCACAGATGCCGTTGGAGTTCTGGTTGAGGCATCGGGTGATCCCCTGGATGCGAATTGGCCGAACCGTACTCATTGCAACAGCGCGCCCCGACCAGTTCGAGACCATAAAGGCCGAGTTGTCGGATGTGTTTTCAGGCATCCTTGTGGTGTTAAGCACAGAAACGGCCATCACCGAGGCCATCGCCGCCGAATATGCGCACCCCCTAGCCCGCGCGGCGGCCACCCGGGTCACACCATCAATGAGTTGCCGCACCTGGAAAGCCCCACACCGTTCGTTGTGGAGCTTAGTCGGCCTGGCACTTCTGGCATTTGCCTTGCTTTCGCCCAGCTGGATTCTAACAATAGTCAGTGTTTTCGCGATTATTTCAGTGCTTGGTCTGGCGATCCTAAAGCTATTCGCGTTTATCAGTCACTTTGGTTTGCCGTCTCATTCAAACACAAAAGTGGCAAATATATATCCGCAACCAACCCGCAATCCGCTGCCAAAAGTATCAATTATGGTGCCACTGTTTCACGAAAAGGAAATTGCCGAAACTCTCATTCACAGGTTGTTCCGACTGACCTATCCCAAGGCCTTGTTGGATGTGGTTCTGGTGTTGGAAGAGCAGGACAGCATTACGCGTCATACCCTTGAACAAACGACTCTTCCGTCTTGGATGCGAGTGATCAAGGTGCCAGCACATGGGCAGCTGACAACCAAACCCCGCGCACTAAACTTCGCGCTGGATTTCTGCCGGGGTGATATCATTGGTATCTGGGACGCCGAAGATGCTCCTTCACCAGACCAGATTGATCTGGTTGTTTCCCGCTTTGATCAAGTCGACCAGGATGTGGTCTGTCTGCAAGGCAAGCTGGATTACTATAATCCAAACGCAAATTGGCTGGCGAGGTGTTTCACCATTGAATACGCCAGCTGGTGGCGGATCATCTTGCCGGGAATTGCCAGGATGGGGTTGGTTATCCCTTTGGGTGGAACTACGTTGTTTTTCAAGCGCAAAGAGCTTGAGGCATTGGGTGGGTGGGATGCCCACAATGTCACCGAAGATGCCGATCTGGGGGTCAGACTGGCCCGCGCGGGGTATCGCGCTGAATTGATCGACACCGTCACATATGAAGAGGCCAATTGCCGGACCTGGCCATGGATCAAACAACGATCACGTTGGCTCAAGGGGTTTCTGGTGACTTATCTTGTTCACATGCGTCGCCCGCGCCAACTGCTCCGGGATCTTGGGGCATGGCGGTTTTTGGGATTGCAGGTGTTTTTCCTTGGCACGACTAGCCAGTTTTTGCTGGCGCCAGTACTGTGGTCATTCTGGCTATTGACCCTTGGAATGCCACATCCGATCCAGATGCTGCTGCCAACAAACGCACTTTATGCCGTTGGTGGTATATTCGTGATGGTAGAAATTCTGACTATCTGCATCGGTCTGGTAGCCGTTTCTCGTGCAGAAAGGCGATTCCTGATGCCATGGGTTCCCACAATGATTGCCTATTTTCCGTTAGGAGTGTTGGCTGCATTCAAAGCGATCTACGAGCTGTCAATCTGCCCATTCTATTGGGACAAAACGCAGCATGGCCAGTCGATGGAGGAATAAGATCCAACCTCCGCGAAAGTAAACCCTAGCCCGCGTTCTGTTTCAGCCGGGTCGTGAAAGCCACAGAGATGTGATCTTTTAACGCCTTGTCCGCCGCATCTTCGTCACGGGATTCAAGGGCTGCAACAATTCCTTCGTGCTCGCTTTGTGCAATTTCACCGCGCCCGTCTGCAGCCAGCGATGTGGTCGCCATCAGCGCCATCGTGCGATGCACAAGGTCAAGCTGCTGCACCAGATAGCGATTGTGCGATGCCAGATGGATTTGTTTGTGAAACCGTCGATTGGCTACCGACAATGCTACCGGATCATCCACTAACGCATCATCTTCTGCCACCATATCTCGCAACACGCTGATTTCCTCTTTGGTGGCATGACGTGAGGCCAGGCGAGCTGCAAGCCCCTCAAGCTCGCGCCGGACCACGTAAAGCTCGGACATCTGGTTGTGATCCAGCGATGCCACAATCAGCGACCGCCCGTCCCGCGCCAGCAAGGATTGGGTTTCCAACCGTTGCAGCGCCTCGCGGATGGGCGTGCGGGATACCCCAAACCGCTCCGCCAAATCGCTTTCGACCAGCCGGTCACCGGGTTTATAGACGCCAACGTCAATCGCATCGAGGATCAGTTTATAGGCATCCGTCTGCGGCTGTCTGCTTTGGGTCATTTGCGCGTTCTCTTATACTGTTTGGCCCTGTGTACAGCTTGAAATAGAATTCGATCAAGCCCGCCGTTGAAATGCACGGTGTACTGACATAGACCGAGCCTATGGTTGCTGCTTCATTTTCACATGTCACCCAATGGGTGTTCGATCTGGACAACACGCTTTATCCGCCTCATGCGCGTCTGTTCGATCAGATCGAAGTGCGGATGACGCAGTATGTGATGGACGCACTTGGGGTCGAACAACCCGAAGCTGACCGACTACGTAAACACTATTGGCACAGCTATGGCACCACACTGGCCGGGTTGATGCGCGAACATGACGTTGATCCGACGCCCTATCTGACTGATGTGCATGACATTTCGTTGGACCATCTGGAACATGACAGCGATTTGACCGCCTATATTACTGCCCTGCCCGGCCGTCGGATCGTTTATACCAATGGTAGCGCACCTTACGCTGAACGGGTGCTTGCAGCACGCGGGTTAGGTGGGGTTTTTGATGCTATATACGGCGTTGAACATGCCGAGTTTTACCCAAAGCCCGAGCGCAGAGCCTTTGAGTTGATATTTGCTCAGGACGGAATCACACCAGTTAGCGCCGCAATGTTTGAGGACGATCCGCGCAATCTGGCCGCACCTCACGCGATGGGGATGCGCACGGTGCATGTGGCACCTGATCCGCATGAGGCAGATCATATCCACCATCACACTGACGACCTTACAGATTTCCTAAGCCATTTGGTCAGAGAATAAAGACAGCTTGTCGCTTGGCCTTTTTCCGGGCCAACACCTAAAATACGACCAGCAATCAAGGAACAACGCAAATGGCCACTACCTGCGATATTCTGATTTCTGGCGGTGGAATTGCCGGGCTGACGGCTGCTGCAGCCTTTGGCAGCGCCGGGTATGATGTGATCTGCGTCGACCCGACGGTTCCGGTCACCGAGCGGGATGTCGACGGGTCCGACATGCGTACAACGGCGTTTTTGCAACCGGCACAGTCCTTGTTGCAGGATTGCGGTTT
>PIVL01000394.1 GCA_003354145.1 Paracoccaceae bacterium | reverse complement strand
TACCGCCGGTACGCGATGGGCCCGGTTTGGCGGAACGAAAAGCCGGGGCCGGGGCGGTATCGTCAGTTTTATCAATGTGATGCGGATACGGTTGGATCGGCCAGCATGGCGGCAGATGCCGAGATTTGCGCGATGTTGTCAGATACTCTGGAGGCCGTTGGCATTGCCCGTGACGATTATGTTGTCCGGGTCAATAACCGCAAAGTTTTGAACGGTGTGATGGAAGTGGCCGGGGTGCTGAACCCGTCTGATCCTCAGGCCAATGCACACGTACGCGGCATCGTGTTGCGCACGATCGATAAACTGGATCGTCTGGGTGCCGCCGGGGTTCGGGCTTTGCTGGGAGCCGGACGCAAAGACGAAAGCGGTGACTTCACCGATGGTGCCGGGCTATCGGAAGAGCAGGCCGACATCATTGTCGGATTTATCGAAGCACGCGGTGAAACCCGAGCGGCGACGGTGGCGCGGTTGCATGAACTGGTTCAGGGTTCGGAAATGGGTGTTCAGGGTGTGAATGAGCTTGAAACTATTGCAAACCTGCTGGGCGCGGGTGGATATGGCCCCGACCGGATTGTGATTGATCCGTCGGTTGTGCGAGGTTTGGGCTATTACACCGGCCCTGTTTATGAAGCTGAACTGACCTTTGAAATATTTGATGACAAAGGCCACAAGCGCCAGTTTGGCTCGGTTGCGGGAGGCGGGCGTTATGATGATCTGGTCAAGCGATTCACCGGGCAAGAGGTTCCTGCGACAGGTATTTCCATCGGTGTAGACCGATTGCTGGCGGCATTGCGTGAAAAGGGGCGGATTGAAAGTCATGATGTGGGGCCGGTGGTTGTCACGGTGATGGATCGTGACCGGATGGCGGATTATCAGGCGATGGTGGCGGAACTGCGCAATGCTGGTATCCGGGCCGAGGTTTATCTGGGCAATCCCAAGAACTTTGGCAATCAGTTGAAGTATGCTGACCGGCGTAACAGCCCCGTTGCGATCATCGAAGGTGGGGATGAAAAAGCCGCTGGCATCGTGCAAGTCAAGGATTTGATTCTGGGTGCGCAAATTGCCGAAAACGCCACGCTTGAGGAATGGAAAGAGCGACCCAGCCAGATCGAAGCACCGCGCGACCAACTTGTTGCGACGGTGCGTGAAGTGCTGGATCGGCACAACTGATGCCAAGCAGAGCCGATACATTGGCGCTTGCAGCAGGGTTGCGGGCGCAGTTTGAAGCGGCGGGTGCGATTTCGGTCGAGACACCGATTTTGCAGTCGGCTGAAACGTTGCTTGATCTTTATGGCGAGGATATTCGCGCGCGGGCCTATGTAACGTCTGATGCTCTTAGGGGTGAGCAGATGTTGCGGCCTGATTTCACCGTTCCGGTTGTGCAGATGCACATGGCGCATGGGGCGGAACCAGCGCGTTATACCTATTCGGGCGAGGTGTTTCGTCGGCAAGAAGATGATCTGGACCGTGCCAACGAATATGTGCAGGTCGGCTATGAGGTGTTTGACCGCGCTGATCCGGCAGTGGCGGACGCCGAAGTATTCGCGCTGATCTCTGAGGTGCTGGCCGGGTTGAAACTGCGTGCGGCGACGGGGGATATTGGCATCCTGATGGCGGCGGTACGTGGATTGAACACGACCGAACGTCGTAAGACCGCGTTGATGCGCCATATTTGGCGGCCACGCCGGTTTCGCGCTTTGCTGGATCGTTTTGGCGGACGCACACCGGTGCCCCCAACCCGGACTGCGTTGCTGGCAGCGGGTGATCCGTTGGCTGGTCTTGCTCCGCAAATCGGACAACGGGATCTGGTCGATGTGGCTGCAAGGATCGAGGCGCTGCGCGAGGACGTGGCAGCAGCCCCAATTGCGGGGCATGAATTGTCGGCGCTTGAAACGCTTTTGTCTGTGCATGAAGCTGCCCCCTTTGCGTTGCAGCAATTGCGCGACGTGGCAGTGGATTTACCATCAATTTCGCCTGCGCTGGATCGGTTGGATCAGCGTATTGCGGCACTGGATAAGCGCGGTGTTGATGTGGATAATCTGGACTTTGAGGCCAGCTTTGGGCGCACATCGATGGAATATTACGATGGCTTTGTCTTTGGGTTTTACGCAGAAAGGCGTCCGGATTTACCGCCGATTGCTACGGGCGGGCGCTATGATGCGCTGACCCGGCAACTGGGGAATGGCGAGGAAATTCCGGCTGTGGGTGGCGTGTTGCGCCCGGGTCTGATGCTGGAATTGAAGGGGGGCCTGTGATGACCCTAAAGCTTGGTGTGCCGTCAAAAGGGCGGCTGATGGAAAAAACCTTTGATTGGTTTGACAAGCGTGGCATTCAACTGGCGCGAACCGGGTCAGATCGGGAGTATGCCGGAGCGGTGACTGGCGTTGATGGGGTGTCATTGGTGCTGTTGTCGGCCGGAGAAATCCCGCGAGAACTGGCGGCGGGACGTATTCACCTTGGCGTGACTGGAACCGATCTGGTGCAGGAAAAACTACCGCTTTGGGAACAACAAGTAGAACAGGTTGTCGCAATGGGGTTTGGGCAGGCAGATCTGATTCTGGCGGTGCCGCAATTCTGGGTCGATGTGGATACGCTTGACGATTTGGACGCCGCCGCCGCCGCGTTTCGGGCTCGGCACGGGTTTCGCTTGCGCATTGCCACCAAGTACCACCGGCTTGTGCGCGAATTTTTGCGCGCTGCAGGAGTATCAGATTATCAACTTATCGACAGTCAGGGCGCAACCGAAGGAACGGTTCGCAACGAAACTGCCGAAGCTGTGGCGGATATCACCTCGACGGGAGAAACGCTGCGGGCCAACCATTTGAAGTTGATGAAGGATGGCCTGATCTTGCGCTCGCAGGCGACTTTGTGGCGTAGTCGGGTGGCAAAATACTCTGAGGTTGAGTTGGCAACTTTGACGGTCGTACGGGACTGTCTTGGGGTTGGTTGACGCTTGGTGCGTCCAACTTACCTGAGCGGCAGGGAACCTTCTTTCAGCGAAAGCCGGATCTTCTTTCCATCGGTGACGGCGGCAATCGCACCGACAAAACGAGGGGCCAGATCAAGGTGGGTAAGCGACCATGTACCGACCGGCGCCAGATCGCCAGATACGCGTGTGATCCGGGCGGGGTCGCCCGGTGCCAAGGTAACGTCAAAGCTGTTGAGCGGCGTGGATAACCCAGAACCGGCGGCCTTGATCACTGCCTCTTTTCGTGTCCAGCAACGAAAGAACCCGCCCATCCAATCGCGGTCGGGCAAAGCGCTAAGCGCAGCGTATTCGCTGGTCGAAAAGTATTGGGCGGCGACACCGTCCTCGACCGCTCTTTCGGCCTCGATGTCTATGCCAAGCTGAACGCTCTCGGTTGTGTCCGGCGCAACCACAAGGGCGGCCCAACCATCAGAGTGGCTGAGATTGAAGGCCGGTCCGCCGGATAAATCCGGTTTGTCCTGCGGACCATAGGAAAACGACAGGGAGTCGGCGGGCGTTCCTGTGTAGATCGCCAGAATTTCGCGTATTTTACCGCGCCCGACTACAAACCGTTCGGTGTCACCGGGTCGGACAAGGCGATCTGCGCGGTCTTGTTCATCAGCCGACAGAAGGCGTGACAGCGCGGACACACGGCCAGGCTGATCCAGCGACCAGATCCACAGGTCGATATCAAGCGTCATCTATCTTCT
>PIVL01000837.1 GCA_003354145.1 Paracoccaceae bacterium | reverse complement strand
GGGTCTTGATCCGTGGCACCATTACGATCAGTTCGGCCGCACCGAGGGCCGTCTGCCCCATGCCCTTGCCAACAGCACAGCCGAGCGTGACCTCTGGTCCGGCTTTGCCGCACAAGGACGTCCGGTGCTGGAAGCGCAGGCCGCAGCGTCCGCAGGGCTGAACCGCGACATGGCGCGCTGGTGGCTGGCACGCTGGCATGCCGCCCAAGACCGCTGGGCCGAGGCCGATACCCTCTGCCAGCAGATCATGACACCCACAACGCCCCCGCCCACCCATTTTGGCGTCGGTGCAACCCTTCTGGCCGCGCAGGTCGCTGACCAGCAAGGCGATCCTGAGCGCGCCCTCGCCTTGCTGGCCCGCGCAAAGCGAAGCGCGATGCCACCGGCGGAACTGGCCCTGATGCGCGCCAACATTGACGGGGGCGCACTGAAGGCGCTGAACCGCATCTGGCAACGTGCCCGGATCGGGCGGATGCGCCTGATCGCAGGCGAGAGTGCACCGCTTGATCGGCTGCTGCCCCGACGTCGGTTGTTACCGGCTCACCTCCGCTACGCCGCGCCGCTGGTCAGCGTTATCATCCCCGCTTACAACGCTGCCAAAACCCTGCCCACAGCGCTGGCTTCGCTGCAACAACAGCGTTGGCGCGCGCTTGATATCGTGGTGGTGGATGACGGCTCTACTGATGACACCGGTGATGTCGCGCGCAGCATCGCTGCCAGCGACAACCGCATCCGTATCCTTGCCAGCCCCGGAAATGAAGGCGCTTATGTAGCCCGAAATCGCGGCATGGCCGCTGCACAGGGCGAATTCCTGACCGTGCTGGATGCTGATGACTGGGCCCACCCCGACAAGATCGTACGACAGGTCACCGCGCTGATCGGCGATCCTAAGCTGG
>PIVL01000836.1 GCA_003354145.1 Paracoccaceae bacterium | reverse complement strand
GTCTGAGAACCGGGTCACGCCGCTGAAATGGTTGAAGAATCTGCATTTCGAGAATGGCTGCTTGCGGAGCGTGGTTCAAGCTCGGCCCGCTGCGCCGCCGCAAGTCGGCTCTGAGCCCATAGCCACATTGGCTAGCTTTTAGCCGAGTTGATCAAATTCTCCAAAGGCTGCCAACGAGATTTGGGCTTGCTTTGCATACCAGAGAATTCAAAAAAACAACCTCCCCCGCCGGGGCCTTGATCATAATCGCGGCTGACCGGGTATCCTGAGAGATGGCAATACAACAGCGTTCCGACGCCTCCGTGGCCTACAAATAAAACATCGCCGTCGGCATGTTCACGCAGGCACTTTCGAACTTCCCTTACAATTCGGGATTGTGCCGATTGGGCGGTCTCCCATCCAAGCACGCTCCGATCAGGATGAGCAAAGAACTGATCTGCAACGGCTTCGAACTCATCTGGTGGTAAGAACCCGGTCGCGCTACGGTCATTCTCGTGCATCTTTTCCCGAATTTCCAAACAACAACTAAGGGCTTCCGCCAGTGGCGAAGCCGTTTCGATTGCTTTTGTTTCCGCGCTACTGATTATGAGTTGTGTACCAATCAATGCAACCGAACGGGCAAGGGCCTCAACACGACTTTTCCCGAGTTCATTGAGTGACCATTCCGGAACGGGTTTCGCCGGATCAACCAAAACTTGTGGGTGGGACAGATATCGAACTGTGCTTTGCATAGTGGTATTCTCTCACATTGGTCAAAGGCAGCAAAGTCCGCAACTCGGCCATAGGGCCCCAAAATCTCGCTGCAGCGACATCGAACGGCTGCTTCCCTTGATGCGTCGCAGCATGGCTCCCGGGTCAGTCAGGTCGTTCCGTTTGCTGCGGGAGCGAAGGGCGCGATT
>PIVL01000081.1 GCA_003354145.1 Paracoccaceae bacterium | reverse complement strand
GCCAAATGCCGCGAAATCGGTGCCTCCTGGATTTTCAGGTTTGCGCGCCCGGTCCGATCAAGCCAGTTGTTGGTGAACGCGGGAATGGCCCGTGTCCCGACAACCGTTATCAATAGGGTGAAACCGATCAGCACCCAATGCGCCAAGACAAGGCTGAACGAGGGATGCCCGCCCATTGCAGCACGCAGAAACAGGACTTCAGCACCGCCAAGAACCAAAACTGCACCCACAAATCCGCTCTTGCGATAGGCACTGCTCATCAGAAACTGGTGGCACAGTATCCCGGCAAGCCACAAGAAATAGCCTGCATTGAGAAGCTGGAGCAGCCATACCGGCACATGATCGGCCAGTGCGATTGCCAGTCGCGACAACACCCAAAACAGCAACAAAACCTTCAATGCAGTACCCCGCACCAGTGGCAGGCCCGTCCAGCTGGGCAGTGCCGTCAGCAAATACCCTCCGACCGCCGCAGCGGCAAAACCGAAAATCAGCTCATGAACGTGCCACAGGACCGCCGGTTCAAAGGCCGGGGCAGGAATTCCAAATCCGACCCCCAAAGGCCACCAGGCCACCGTGTAGAACGCGCAAATAAACGAGGCGAGAAACAGCGGCCTGTGTGGGGCATCCCAGAAATGGCCAAAGTCCCAGTCTCTGCCCAACACGGGTGTCACACCTGTGGAGTAGTCAGCGGTTGGTTTCCTGACCACTCCACGCCCCGGTCCCCTGTCAGAAAGCCATCGGACAGGCGGATATTGTCATCAATGCCGACGATGGCGCCAGCGACATGCGCACCATTGACTTTACCATCCAACAATTGCCGATACAGATCACAAAGATCGGTAAATCCCTTGGACTGCGGCGACAGGCGAAGTGCAGAAACCCCGGCCTGGGTCAACGCATCGATCTGATAGGCTGCACAGCCGTAGGTATCAGACAGGGTTTGTACTCCGTTCATGGCAAGAAAGGGTTGACCCTCCATTGTGCGCACATCCAAGCCATCGGGATCATCTTCGCAGGCAAACTGACAGTTGTCTTTGGTTCGCTTGTGCAGACGGGCATGATAGCAACGGCCTGAAATTGCCAGCGGCAGGCGCCCGTGCCCCCAGACTTCAATCGAGACGCCCAGATCTGCCCCGACAGTCGCGATGGTTTCAACCGATGCCAGTGGCAACTCGGGGGGCAGGCAAATACGGGTTGCCCCCTTTGAGGCAAGCCAGGCCAGCGTGCCTTCGTTATAGACATTCACCAGCGGCCCAACGGAAAATTTACTCCCTTCGGGCAAGTGTGGCAGCGCGGTCAGGTCATTGATTTCGACCTCAACCCCCATCTCGGCCAGTTCGGACGTCTGCTTGCGCTCGCGCTTTAGCGTGACCAGGGCGAGACTGGTCAGGGCAACGTCTTTGCCAGCTTCTATCAAGGTTGCAATCGCCTCGGGGATACGGTCCTGATAGAATGGCAGACGTTTGGAACAGACAAGTT
Organism: Paracoccaceae bacterium; assembly: GCA_003354145.1. Taxonomy (GTDB): domain Bacteria; phylum Pseudomonadota; class Alphaproteobacteria; order Rhodobacterales; family Rhodobacteraceae; genus NORP181. The sequence continues at coordinate 14,263 of PIVL01000081.1, read as the reverse complement.
CCCCCAGCACCACACGATCAACCGGCGAGCTGGCCAGTTCATCATAAAACCCAGTCCAGCGATCAGCTGACCAAAAGAACTGATTTGGTCCAACAGTCAGGTCCATCCGATTATCTCCACGTCTTTTTATATGCGCCGGTTGTCATGGCCTGCCCTTCGGACAGGCGCGCCAGCATCCCTTCGGGCATGGGGCAACCTGCCTCCAGGGCATCCACAGCCGCCCGGAAATTGCGCACAACCTGTGCCACATAGGATCGCGACCGCTGACGGCCTTCGATCTTGAGCGCCGTGACACCGGCCTTTTGCAATTGCGGGATCAGTTGCTCGGCGTTCAGGCTGACCGGATCTTCGAACAGGTGGCCGGTCTTGTCGCTGGCACCAAAGCAGCCCTTGCACAGCGTCGGATAGGGCGCGGGTTCGTTCTGTCCAACGCGGTGGATCGTATAACCCCCAAGACGTGCATCAAGCACGCCTTTGTCCTCGCGATATTCCACGTGGCTGGCCGGTGAACAGACACCGTTCATGTTGGGGGACAGACCGGTTACGTAAGAGGATAGCGAACACCGTCCCTCGGCCATCACACACAGACCGCCAAAGACGAAGACTTCGGTTTCCACTTGTATTTCCGCGTTGATGGCTGCGATTTCCTGCACCGACAATACCCGCGGCAGCACCACCCGCTTCACATCAAAGGTTTCGGCGTAAAAGTTTATGATATCGGCGTTTGCGGCTGCTGCCTGAACCGACAGGTGTCGTCGCAATCCGGGGTGATTTCGCGCTGCATAGTCCAAAAGGCCCGGATCCGCGAGGATCACCGCATCAGCGCCACAAACCTCAGCGTCCGCCACAGCCCGGTGCCAGATTGCCTCGTTGCCCGCCCTCGGAAAGGTGTTGATCGCAATCAGAACCTTTGAGCCATGTGCGTGTGCAAAGGCGACCCCATCGCGCATTTCCTCGCGATCAAAATTCAGGCCGGGGAAATTTCGGGCGTTCGTCTCATCATTGAAACCACAATACACCGTATGCGCTCCGGCCTTGACCGCTGCCCGCAGCGCCGCCGGAGTGCCCGCCGGACAAACGATTTCCATCACCATGCAACTGCCTCTTCTGGTCGGGTCAGGCAGACACCAGTGCGCCGCTCTGCAAATGCAATCAGCTGCTGCAGCGGACCTGCCAAGGGACCGGATATCGAAGCAATTTCCTGGGAAAGATCAAGCTCTGCGTCATCGATGGCATTGCGCAGGGCCAGAGCCGCACCCGTATCCCCTTTGACCACCAGATCGCGTGAAAAAAACAGTGCGTCGCCATCAAACGCTCCGTGAACCAACCCGATCAGTGCCGCAAGCGGGCCGGAAATCCGAGCGGCACCATCGCCGTTTCCTCGGATTACAGTCACACGCGGCACCCCCCCATTCGGGTCAAGATAGATGACAAAAGGCAGATCGACCGGGTCCAGAACGAACCGGGTATGATCATATTCCCCAAGACGACGGAAAAGTTTGGGATGACTTTTTGCGATATTCCGACTGCAGGCAGTCAACGACAGTGACAGCGGCGCAAGGGGAACCACCCTTAGGGCACGCGCCAGGATCGGCGGAAACAACGGAATTGAGGCTTGGGATTGGGACAAATGAGACTCCTGTTGCCGCTGTCATTTTCTAGTCTTGGTTCTTCCTAATTGCTTGGATGTTTCGGAAAATTGACCGTTGTCAATTTTGTTCCCTATTTTTTTGATAAGGGCGGGCAACTTCAGCCTGGAACAGCCCCATTCGAACTTTGCCTTCATACCCCAGCCTTCGCAGTTTCCTTGGATGGTGTGCCGAGACCGACCAGTTTCTGCATGTGCCGAACCCGGTTTCTGTATCATATCAGATGACTGCCGTGCATCGCGCCATGCTGGAGGCGCAGGGGCCGGTTCTGCAATTTGATCGCCCCTTGTTAGAGGGTGAAACACCCTCACACGTACCTGTGGTGGTGAATTTATTCGGCACACCCGAGCGTGTTGCCGCAGGGTTAGGGGTTACCTTGGACGGTCTGGATGATCTCGGGGCATTTCTGGCAGCACTCAGGTCGCCATCACCACCAGATGGGTTGCGGGATGCCCTGTCACGCTGGCCGATGCTCAAGGCCGCACTGGCGACACGCCCCAAGATCACCAAATCCGCCCCGGTTCAGAACGTCGTTTTTGAAGGCGCTGACGTGAATTTATCCACCCTGCCGATTCAGACCCACTGGCCGGGTGATGCAGGGCCGCTGATCACCTGGCCGGTGGTCGTGACCCGCCCCTTTGGGTCCCGGGCCGCAGATGTTGGCACCTATAATGCAGGCGTTTACCGAGCACAGGTTCTGGACCGGAACAGGTTGATCATGCGCTGGCTGCCCCATCGCGGAGGGGCTGCACATCACCAAAGCTGGGCACGTCAAGGTGAAAAGACCCCCGTTGCCGTGGTATTGGGCGCAGACCCGGCAACATTGCTGTCCGCCGCGCTGCCACTGCCCGAAACCGTGTCCGAGCTGACATTTGCAGGCGCGCTAAACGGCACGCGTCCACGTCTGGTGCCTGCCAAAACCGTTCCATTGATGGTGCCCGCCGATGCTGAAATCGTGCTGGAAGGGTGGGTGTCTCCTGTTGAGACCGTCCCGGAAGGCCCGTTTGGCGATCACACCGGCTATTACAATCCGGCCGAGCCATTCCCGGTCCTCCAAGTAAGCGCCGTGACGCATCGCAAAGATCCGCTTTATCTGTCCACTTATACCGGTCGGCCACCGGATGAGCCCGCGATCATCGGAGAAGTGTTCAACCGGCTTGCCTTGCCGACGATCCGCGCACAAATCCCGGAGATTCACGATCTCTGGTTGCCACCTGCCGCCTGTTCCTATCGCATGGCCATTATCAGCATAAACAAGCGCTATCCCGGTCAAGCACGCCGCGTAATGATGGCACTTTGGGGCATGCTGCCGCAATTCAGCTACACCAAGATGATTGTGGTTGTTGACGCTGACATCGACCCCGGAAACTGGGATGATATCGCCTGGGCACTGGCCACCCGGATGGATCCGACGCGCGACGTGATGCTACTGGAAAACACACCCATGGACTATCTTGATTTTGCCTCTCCACAACCGGGAATTGCCGGGAAAATGGGTATTGATGCCACAACCAAAATTGACAGCGAAACAACCAGAGAGTGGGGCAAAGTCATGAAAACCTCAGAAGAAGACGCAGCATTTGCCGCCGATTTAGTCGCGCGCCTGATGCAGAGTTCAGGGACATGAGCACGCCTCGCGTTGTGCTGGGCGTGTCCGGTGCTTCCGGAGCCGCGCTGGGCCTGTCGGTTGCACGGCAATTGTCTGATATGAAGGTAGAAATCGATCTGGTTACCAGTGCCGCCGCAGAACGCACTCTTGCCGAAGAATGTGAGCCAGTCGCGTTTTCTACTCTGCAAGCATTGGCAACACGATGCCATGCCATCGACGATATAGGGGCCAGCATTGCTTCGGGTTCGGTCCCGGTCTTGGGAATGATCGTCGCGCCATGTTCGATGCGCTCTCTGGCGGCGATCGCACATGGTCTGGACGACAACCTTTTGACCCGCGCGGCGAGTGTACAGCTCAAGGAACGGCGCCGCCTGATCCTGCTGGCCCGCGAGGCACCGCTAACACTTGCGCATCTGCGAAACATGACAGCCGCAACCGAGTTGGGCAGCATTATCCTGCCACCTGCCCCTGCGTTCTATCTAAGACCCCAAAGCGTATCGGCCATCATCGACCAAATCGCAGCCCGCGCGATAGATATGCTGAACGTTTCCAGGCCTGTTGCACAGCAATGGATTGCCAAAGACAAAACGTGAGCAGCCCAACCTTGGGTGCACCGCAATTTGAATATTACTCACCTAGATTTCGATGAGATCTCTGAACTGCTTGGTATTGCGCTGTCTGAACATGGGTTTTCGGAAGGAGATGTCAAATCGGTGATCTTGGGCAGCATGAGATCAAGGGCCTCGGCGATCTCGACTTGATTTCAGTCAGCTCCAATCTTCAGGCAGCACGAGTGAAACGGGGAATCTGACACTGATTGGTGGCAAGCAAATTTGGAAGGAAAAGTTTGTGAACCGAATTTGACCTGACAAATACCGTCTGAAAAACGGCAACTGTCAGATCAAGTCGGAACCACTACCCTTCAATCCCTGCTCCGATGGCGGCATTGTTGGCACGCTCTTGTGCTTTGACCAAGCTTCGGCTTGCGACATAAATCGTGCTGAAAATGTCTGCCCGAGCAACCGCTTCCAAAAGCGCGGTTCCCAGTTCCCCCAGGGAAACGATCAGTAATGTCGGCTTAGTCAATGTGACGTGCTCCTCTGTTCCCGACTTCATGCGTGCTCAAGGTGCGGAGATTTGATGGTGTCATGCAGAGGCTGCGATACACACCTCCCGCAGTGCAGAGACAACACTGGCCATATAGTTATCGTCATAGCCAGCCTCGTTTTCCAGAACGCTGAGATAGGCACAAGACGTGCCATGTTTCATATCTACCAGAAGAAATTGGCCGCCATACCCGGCGTGGCCCAGGAATCTTCCATCGGTCATTACGTGGTTTGAGTATTTGAGCCAGTCTTTTGGCGGTGTCAGCGACGGTGCTGAGCGACTGAGCGTTGAGTTGAGAAAATCGGGATTGGCAAATGGGATGCCGTGAATGCTCTGACCATTTCGCGCGAACAGTAGTCCGAACCGCGCCAGATCCCGTGCTGAAAGGCAGCCGCCTCCGGAAAACGCCGGTAAATGTTCAGGGGACAGGCTGATATGAAACCCGCCCTCATATCCGACCGCGTCGGCAATAGCTTCGATCTGGACGGCCAGTGAAGTCGGCGAAACGGTCGCGGCCAACAGGGTCAGAACGTCGGTGTTGGCAGACTTGTAGTCCGCGTATCCAGTTCGATTGGCAAGTTCACCACCGGTAATCCCATGCGTGAAACTGCGCAGGCTGATTTCTGGCGTGTCACCTTCGGAAAGGCGCCACCCAAGGGCGATTTCTTCGTTGTAACAATCAGACAGAGGGTCTTGATAATCCTCGGAAAAATCATTTTCGACGTTCATATCCAGCAGATCTTGGATCCGGGCCTTGGCATAACCCGATCCGATGTCAGGAAGGTATCTGTCCACTGTGTTCTCAAGTTTCACAAGACCCTGGCCAACCAATCTCCCAATAATCAGATGAATGTGCAGCTTGGTGATGCTCTGGATTGAATGCGGACGGTTTACGTCAAAATCCGGTGCGCATTCTTCGATGAGAACACTGGTACCCTGAAGGCAGACAAAAGCAGAAAACGCCGGATTTTTCACCAATTCATCCAGCGATGGGACGTGCAACCTGTTTTGGTCGATAACGGAATCCAGTGTCAGAACATTTCTGGATCGCACCATCATCGTCCGGCGGAACAATTTATGGACGTTGTGAAAACCGTGACGCCGATATTTTGGTTGATTCCAACGCTGTTTGTTATCCGCTCCGACACTCAGGTCAGGATTGGGAATGATCCCAACGCGCTTCATGTTTCAGCCTTCCTGTGAAGAAGAACATCGACGGCCAGAACCCTATCCGGATAGACAAACAATGGGTTAATTTCCAATTCCGACAGGCCGTCCTGATGGTTCAGAACATGGTCGCAAAGCGCGTGTATCGTCCGAGCGATCTTTTCCAGATCAGCGGGCTCGCGGCCCCGAAATCCACCTAGCAGGCGGCCCACTTTCAGACCTTCCAACGCGGATCGAATGTCTTGCGTCGTGCAGGGCAGCAAAAGTGTTTTGGCGTCGCCCACAAGCTCCACAAGTATACCACCGCTGCCCAACGTAAGAGCGTGGCCGAATTGTGCATCACAGCGCAGATTAACGATCAGTTCAGCCAATGCGGGTGAGGACATCGCCTCGATCAGGAAACTATCTGTTACCGCCAGTTCGTCATATTCATGGACGCGGGACCGCATGGTTTGGATGGCTTGATCGACTTCAGACGCGTTTGTCAGAGACAGCGCAACGGCACCGGCTTCGGTCTTGTGGGCCAGTTTGGGGCCCATCATCTTGACCGCCACCGGAAACCCGATCTGCTTAGCGCAGTCGGCCGCATCGGCACCGGGCACACAGCGGCCTGAAGGCACCGGTATTCCGGCTTTAGCTAGCCATGACTTGCCCTCCGCCTCGCTCAACATCACCTGATCAGTCAGGGGTGGACCGGCCATCATGGGGGCGGGGTGCGCGGCCAATATCCGGGTCTTGTCCTGATACCATCTTGCCGCGTCACAAACGGCATTCAGAGTTTCGTGAATCCCCTGCATCGGCGCCACGCCTTGCGCGATCAGAAACTCACGTGTTTCGGTATCCATGTTCTCAGGGATGGTTGCACAGATGGCAGCGGGCAGATTTGCGGCAGCGGCGGCCTTCGCAAAGGCGGCTGCGTCTTTTTGATAATAGATTTTGGAATCGTCCAGGCCCTTGGCCGGATAATCCTGCACAAGTACGGCTGAGTCGACCTCAACCGAGGCTAAGGTCGTGGTGAACACCGGTTCGGTAATTTCGGGCTGGCCCCAGATCGGGGTCGTATAGTCCAATGGGTTGGAAACGGTCGCAATGTCGGGAAGCATATCGACCAATTGTTTCGCGTATTTCGCGGGGAATTTGGGAAAGGTCAGCCCGATTTTTTCAGCGTGATCCGCCAGCATGGTGGCCCCGCCTCCAGAGCAAGTGAACCCGGCCACGCGCCCACCTTGGGGAGGGTCGACGACACAAAGATATTTGAGCGTTTCCAGCATCTGCGACGGGTTCGTCACACTGATCACACCGGTACGTTCAAACAAAGCCTCGTAAAGTTCATTTGCACCGGAAAGCGACCCGGTGTGGCTGATCGTCAGGGCACTGCCGATGGCAGAGCTCCCTGTTTTGAGAGCAACAACAGGCGTGTTGTTCGCCAGAGCCTTGAGTGCCGCGGCCTCAAACCGGGGAATGTCCTGCAGTCCCTCGATATGCAGGCCAATCGCTCGGACAGCAGGATCTTCGCAAAAGATATCCAGAAAGTCCTCTAGTCTCATAACCGCCTGATTTCCCGCTGAAACCATATAGGCCATTGGCAGCGAGCGCTGACTCATCGTGATGTCAGAAGAGAACATACCGCTTTGAGTGATGATGGCCGCTCCATATCCCGGAGAGCGGCCGCCATGCTCAAACGACCAGAGCGCTGAGTCCCCCAGATAGTTAATCATACCGTAGCAGTTTGGCCCGATCAGGGCCATGTCGCCAGCGGCTTCTTTCAGGGCAGTTTCGGCACTGGCCCCGTCCGATCCGGACTCTTTGAAACCGGCAGAATAGCAAACAGCGCCACCGGCCCCCATCGCCGACAATTGCGCAACCGCGCCGACTGCTGCCTGTGCTGGAATAGCCAGGTAGGCCGCATCAGGCGCGCCGGGCAAGTCATCAATGCTGGCATAACAAGGCAGGCCCACCAATTCATCCCGTTTGGGGTTAACCGCCCACATTTCACCCCGGAAACCCCGGCGGCGTGCTTCGGTAACCGCGGTGATCGCGTCGGCCCCGCCGACAAACGCGATATGTCGGGGGTTCAACAGCCGGTCAAAATTCTTGCGTTGTTGCGGCGTCATGCACCAAGTGGCCTTAGAATGGATCGAGTAATAATATGCCGCTGGATTTCGCTGGTGCCGTCCCAGATGCGTTCCAGCCGGGAATCTCGCCACAGCCGCTGAATTGGAAGTTCCTCCATCAGACCCATGCCGCCAAAAATCTGCACGGTGTCATCGGCGACCTTGCACAGCATTTCGGAGCAGTAGACTTTGACCATGGCTGCGTCCATATCCTCCATCTGCCCTGCATCCGCACGGCGCACGGCGTCTGCCACCAACAGATCAGCAGTACGCAGACCGATTGCCATATCAGCAAGACGGAATCCAGTGGCCTGAAAGCGTCCGATCGGCTTGCCGAACTGTTTGCGATTTGCCGCCCAGTCGGTTGCCATATCCATGATGCGCTCGGCTTTGCCACAGCAGGTTGCACCGACCCAGATCCGGCCCATTCCCAACCATTTTCCGGACAATTCCAGCCCGCGGCCCTCTTGCCCCAGGATTTGGTCGGGGCCAAGGCGCACATTGTCAAAGCTGAGCTGGAATGTTTTGTACCCGCGGTAGCTGACGCATTTGTTGCCCTCACGGCAATCAAAGCCGGGCAGTCCCATGTCGACCAGAAATGCGGTAATCCGTTTGCGCGAGCCACGTTTGGTTTCATCCACGCCTGTCACCGCGAACACAATGGCAAAGTCGGGCATGCGGGGACCGGATATAAAATGTTTTGAGCCGTTCAGGATCCAGTCACTACCGTCGGGTACTGCATTGGTTTTCATACCCATCACATCCGACCCGGCCTCGGGTTCGGTCAGAGCAAACAACTCGCGTTTTTCTCCGGTGACGCAGGGTGCCAGATAGCGGTCAATTTGATCACCCTCGCAGGCCAGCAACAATTCAGTCGGGCGAGCGATCCAGCTGTGCAGGGCATGGGTTGTCTTGCCATACTCTCGTTCGACCAAGGCCATGGCAGAATAGTTCAGCCCACCACCCCCAACGCTTTCTGGCAAGTTGGAGGCGTATAATCCAACCTCTTTGGCGCGGGTCTCAATCTGACGGCCCAGGTCTTCGGGGACCTCGCCCATACGGTCGACAATGTCTTCGTGCGGATAAATCTCAGCCTCAAGAAAGCTGCGTACAGTGTTCAACAAAAGCTCGTTTTCGTGTGATACAGCAGTGTTCATATCAAACTCCCGTCAGGTACTGGTTTGTTCGGACTGGCGTCGCGAAACGATGGCCGAAACCACGAATGCGATCAGGGTAATGGCAATAAGCACCACAGCTGCAGCCGCCACTGTCGGATCGGTGTTTTCACGGATACCGTTCCACATCCGGCGCGGCAGCGTGTAGACGTTGAATTTCGAGATAAACAACGTCACGACAATTTCGTCCCAACTGAGGATGAAGGCAAACAACGCACCTGCGAACACCCCCGGACGCACTGACGGCAGGATCACCCGGCGCATTGTGGTCCAGTTCGAGGCACCCAGATTTTTTGAAGCCTGTTCCAGTTTGGGATCAAAGTTTGCCAGTGATGCACTGACCGTAATCAGAACCAACGGGGTGGCTAGAATTGTGTGAGCAAGGATCAGACCCAAATAGCTGTCCAGTAGACCCATGGGTATCCAAAGACGATAAAAGGCCATGGCCGAAATGATCTGAGGGATGATCAACGGCAATAGCAGAAAGGCCCGCACGACTTCACTGTACTTTGAGGACACGCGCCACAGGCCAATAGCGCAAAGCGTGCCAAGGATCGTGGCTAGAAGCGATGTGCTTAGTCCGATAGTCGCACTCTGAAAGAAGCTCGATATCCATTCCGGGCTGGAAAACAGTTTTTCAAAATGGCGCAGCGAATAGTTGCCCTTAGGCATCGACAGGAATCGCTTGGTGGTCAGCGAAACCGGGATTGCGATCAAGGCCGGGGTTACAAGAAACAGCAGCAACACCCAAGCGCCGATTCGATTGAATTGCGAGAAAAAGCCGGGTTTCATGATGAGCTTCCTCCGAAAACGGTGCTTAGCTTCATAAACTGCGACATGATGTAGAGCATTGCCAACACGCCGAGCAACATCAATGCGGCCAGCATCGCGGCTGTGCCCCATTTTAGCGTCACCAGCAGCTGTACTGAAATATACTCGGCGATCATCAGAACTTTTCCGCCGCCCAAGACTGCCGGAGTTACATAAAACCCAAGGCTGAGGATAAAGACCAACAGCGTTGATGAGACAAGCCCCGGCGTCGTCAGGGGCAGATAAACCCGCCAGAATGTTTGGGTACCCGTCGCTCCCAGATTGCGCGAGGCGTTCATCACCCGCATGTCCAGTGACTGCATGTTCACCAGTAACGGCAGTACCGCATATGGCACCATATAGTGGACCATCCCGATCAGAACGCCCAGTTCGTTGCGCATGAATGCGATCGGTTCCGATATGACCCCGATCCCCCCTAATGCGTCATTAACCAACCCTTTTCGCCCTAGCAACATCAGCCACGAAAAGGTGCGCACAAGGATAGATATCCAGAACGAAACCAACAGAAAGGCCAGCATGTAGTTCTTTTGCTGCTGGTGGCAATGCACCATCGCATAGGCAATCCAGTACCCCAAGAAAACACTGAAGATAGTGGTTACGACGCAAATCCGGAATGTTGTCCAGATGATGCGGGCCATCGTGTCGCTTTGATACAGCTTTTGGTAATTGCTCAGCCCTGGTTCAGGATCGGTGACACTGAGCCAGAGGATGTTCATGATCGGTCCCAGATACAGCGCCACCACAAGCAACAGGAATGGAGCAACGAGTATCCACCCTGGGTTAATTTTTTTGCGAATAGCGTTCATTATGGTGCAGACCTGTTTCGGGAAGCGTCAAAGGTTGTCCGGCGCTCGCGTAGACACAGCGCCGGACAACAGTATCGTCAGCTGATTGCGTCAAGGAACGCGTTTACGGCGTCGCCGCCGTTTTCGCCCCACCAGACCGGATCATTGAACGCCACCTTGTCGATGTTCATCGCCGAGGTGATCGCATAGGCCTGCTGGTTTTCCGGGATTTGGGCAAATGCTGCCGGGTTTGATGGTGTCATACCCAGACAATCCAGCAACTTTAGCTGAGCGGCAGGTTCCTGCGCAGTGGCAATGAACTTCATGATTGCCTCGCGTCCCGCGGGGTTGCCTTTGGGCACGATATAGGCTCCTGGCATGGCAAGCGCCTCGTTCATCACCAGTTTGTACTGACCATCGGAATCGTCTTCGATGTTCTTGCCTCGGTTTTGCCAAACCATACCCATGCTGACTTCGCCGTTAATGACCATCGAGTGCGCCTCGGACCCCGAACCCCAGTACAGGCTGTCGTCCTTGATTGATTTCAGCTTGGTCAGGGCGCGGTCCATATCCAGCGGATACAGCGCGTCCTTGGCAACGCCGTCAGCCATCAGCGCGGCTTCTAGCGATCCATTGGCCCATTTGTACAGCGACCGTTTACCCGGGAACTTGGCAGTGTCAAAGAAATCGGCCCAGGAATTCGGTGGGTTATCGCCATAAGCTTCGGTATCGTAAACAAAGGCATACCCATACAGGATAATCGAAACGCCGTATTTCAGCGCGTAATGCGGCAGCGTCTTGTCTTTGCTGACCACGTCATAGTCTATCGCCTCAAGGTGGCCAGTTGGCCCAAGTGCAATAGAGTCAAACAGATCGGCGTCGCAGACGTCGGCGGTAACATTACCGCTGTCGACCATTTCCCTGATCTTGCCCTGCAGCGGGCCCGAAGTGTCAAACCGCAGCGGCATGCCGGTTGCTGCTTCAAACGGTTTGCCAATTGCGCCGCCGTGGCATTCCTCGGATTGACCACCCCAGTTCCACATGACGATTTCGTTCGCCGCCGCTTCAGCCTTACCAGCCAGTACGTTTGCCGTGGCAAAACCTGTCATCGCGCAAAGTGTCAGAAACGTGCGCCGGTTCATTTTTCCTGCCTGAAACGCCTTGGCGCCATCAGTCAGAGTTTCGCGCATAAACTGCTTGTCTTGCATTTTGGTACTCCTTGTTGGTTTTGCCGGGCGTTTGCCTTGGCAATTCGTCTTGTGGCGTCATTGACTGACGCTCTGATTAGATATTCTTACCCTTCCGCCAGTTTCACGGCCGCAATGTCCTGCCAAAGCATATCAACTTGCTGCCCTTCATGCAGCGGGTCCTGGTTGCGCCAACTGTCTATATCGACTTCCAGTTCGTCCCCATCCGGGATCGAAACTATGATGCGCTGCATCGACCCGAAATAAGTGATTGACTTGATCGCGCCCGTCAGACGCGCAGGTTCGCCTCCGTTGCCGGCGGCACGAATGTCAATCTTTTCAGGCCGTAGCGCATAAAGTCCGTCAGGCCGACGCAGAAAATTGCTTTTGCCCAGGAAACTAGCCGAAAACTCAGTCGCGGGATGTTCGTAAAGATCGTAGGGTGATCCGACTTGCTCAATGGCACCGTCGCGCATAATGACGATACGGTCCGACATCGACAGCGCTTCTTCCTGATCGTGTGTGACATAGATAAATGTGGTGCCGACATGCTTGTGGATGTCTTTCAACTGCTGTTGCACTTCAACACGCAGCTTCTTGTCCAATGCGCCAAGTGGTTCGTCCAGCAACAGGACCGGTGGTGCAAAACACAGTGCCCGGGCAAGAGCCACACGCTGCTGTTGTCCACCAGACAATTGATTGGGTTTGCGATTGGCGAAATCCTGAAGCTGGACCAGTTCAAGCATTTCGTCCACGCGTTCCGTAATTTCTTTGGCCGGGCGTTTGCGTACGCTCAACGCATAGCCGATGTTGTCCCGAACGGTCATGTGCGGAAACAAAGCGTATCCCTGAAAAACCATACCAAAATTGCGCTTTTCCGCCGGAATGTCGACAATTGTCGTACCATCCAGCGCGATGTCACCAGATGTTATGTCAACAAATCCTGCGATCATCATCAAAAGTGTGGTTTTACCGGACCCAGACGGCCCAAGAAGGGTCAGAAACTCGCCTTTCTGAATTTCAAGGCTCACTTTGTTGACCGCGCAGAACTCGCCGAAATATTTGGATAGATCGGTGAGCTGCAGGCTGCCTTGGGTGTGGTCCGAATTTGACATCTTACGCAGCCGCCCCGCGGAGTTTCAGTTTGTTGCGGGCTTCTTGAGGTGTCACAGCACGACCTCCCATACGTTCAATGATTTCAACCGCCCGGGTTACAAGCTGGCCGTTTGTCGCCAGCACGCCCCGATCCAGAAACAGATTGTCCTCTAGCCCGACCCGGACATTACCCCCCATCGCCACTGCGGCCGCAGCCATTGGCATTTGCATTCGGGAAATCCCGAAACCAGCCCAACTAGCGTCGGAAGGCAGGTGGTCTTTCATTACCTTCATCGTGTCCACGCTCTGATCGGCGCCCCACGGAATACCCAGACAAATCTGGAACATCGGCGGGTCAGCGATCAGACCCTCTTTGATCATCTGACGCGCGAACCGGATATGACCCAGTTCAAACACTTCCAGTTCCGGCTTTACGCCCCATTCACGGGTCAGTTCGGCCATCCGACGCAACGTCGGGGGCGTCGAGATATAGATGTTGTCGCCGTCCCCAAAATTCAGTGTACCACAGTCAAGCGAACAAATATCCGGCACGCATTCGTGGACATGAATCAGCCGGTCCTCGGCGCTGATCATATCGGTGCCGGGGCCGGGCAGTGCCGGGTTGTCCGCACTTGGCACCCAGTCGCCGCCCATGCCTGCCGTCAGGTTGATAATCACATCAGTGCCGCTGTCGCGCACACGATCCACCACTTCCTTGAACAATTTGGGATCACGCGACCCCTGACCGGTTTCCGGGTCACGAACATGAAGATGGGCAACTGCTGCACCGGCTTTGGCGGCCTCGATGGCTGCGTCGGCGACTTGCTTTGGGGTCACCGGAACATGTGGGCTACGGCCTGTTGTATCGCCCGCACCGGTGACGGCGCAGGTCACAATCACTTCGTAATTCATTGGCAGCGGCCTCCCTGGGGTTCATTCTGCGGTCCGCGTTCGCAATTTTCTTGTCGATTATTCGACTGATTTTGTGTCATGGTGGCGAAAATACGCACCAAAGATACTTCTTTCGGATTGGCCATGGAAATCGAACTTAATATTGAACCAAACGAGGCACGTGGGGAAACACACGCGGTATTTGTTGTCGTTCCGCGTTTCAACATCACAACTCTGGTGACGATAATCGAGACGATGCGGATCGCGAATTATCTGTTGCCAGAGCTCGCATTTTCTTGGGAAATCGTTTCCTTCGACGGGGCTGTAATCTGGGCCAGTAACGGTATGAAAGTGACTGTTGACGCCGAAACGGAAAACATTGGGCCAGCCGATCTGATTTTTGTTCTGGGCAGCTGGGGAACCGAGCATTACAACAACCGCTCTTTGATCTCCTGGCTTCGATTGCGGTCGCGTCAGGGCGCCCGTATCTGTTCGGTTGAACTAGGATGTTACATCGTCGCCCGCGCGGGCCTTTTAGGGGGCAAATCTGCGACGACCCATTGGTCGTGGATGTCTGGATTTCAAGAGAGTTTCGACAATATCAACGTAGCCGAGCAGCTGTTCACGATCGAAGACCGGGTGATGACCTGTGC
>PIVL01000835.1 GCA_003354145.1 Paracoccaceae bacterium | reverse complement strand
CGCTCGCGCATGGAATAGCCGCCGGGTACGTGCCACAGGGCGGTGTGCTCCAGCTCGCCATTCTCGCCCGCCAGTCCGGCCTTGCCATAGCCATCAATACCGTCGACCCCACCCATTGCAGCGATCAGCTTGTCGGTCATCATCAGCCCCAGCGGTTTCAGATCATCCATCGCCGATTGCAGATCTTCGGTGTAGCCACCCGCAAACGGGTTGCGCACAATCGCCAGAATTGCGGCGCGACGGCGTGGTAATTCTGGGGTCGGGCCGCCTTCGTGGTGGATGTCCTCAACAAAGGTCACGGTTTTGCGTAGGGTGAAGTCAGGCATCTTGCAATTCCTTGGCTGAAAGGCTGAATAATTCGGGTGACCCGACACTATGTCGATGCCCGTCAAGTGTAAGCAGTGCAGCCGCTATCAGACCGCGTTCATGGATCAGGCGTGCGTATTTCGCCCCGTTCTCAAGGGCTTGTGTGATTTCGGCACCTGTCAAAGAGGCCACATCAACCGTAACCAGCCGTGCGCCCAGATCGCTATCGGTGGTTATATCCTCGGCTGGCGCGCGCTTGACTTTGGGGTTGCCCGGAAGGTCCACGGCGTTGGCAATCAGGGTGGCTGCAACATCGGCTGTGGCTGCAGTTGGGGCCAGAACTGTTGCTGCGTCCGCTATGCCCAAGGACAGGCTGCGCCCTCGCCAGCCAGATGTGGCAACTCCGCGAATGTTGTTATCTGAGGTCAGCGTCACACGATCGGGCAGGCCTGCAGCAATGGCGGCGGTCATCTGTTCGCCCGGTGCCAACCACAGCGCCACATCGCCTCCGTTATTGACATAGGCGGTGCGCAATCCACCTTGCGCGCTTAAAGCGGCAAGAACCGTATCGGCCACGGCTCCGGCAACGGCGGCCAT
>PIVL01000393.1 GCA_003354145.1 Paracoccaceae bacterium | reverse complement strand
CTGTTGTTGGGTCGCAAAGCCATCTGCATTCCGTTTTCAAACAAATTCGGCGCCTATCGTTTGCCACCCGCCTATGCCACGCCGAAAAACTGGCTGAGCAAACTGGATACTGGCATTGCCCAACCAGACATGTTGGCAATTTGCCGACAGGCGACGTTGGACTTTAAGGTCAAGGTTGATGCATTGCTGGGGACACATAGATAAACGCCGGTAATTTCGGTGTTTGGGTCACTGTGTCGCCCCCCGTTTTTGGCCCATAGCTGCCTTTCATCGGGTGCCGCAGCGCCGCTTTTACCTCGTGAATATTCACGACGCCATACTAGGTTTGATGATCGGTTTGTTTCGACAAATCAGTATCCTTTGAAACGACTATCGCGGCGGATAATTGGTATTTTCTTTTGTGCCACACGTACTTACTATCAGCATTATGCGGATCATATTTCTCACCTTTTTGCTTTGGACTGGTGCAGCCTTCGCGCAATCTTACCCGAGTCATGGCAGCACAACCGTCAACGATTTTGCCAACCTGTTGAATGCGGCCGATGAAGCCGCGCTCTCGGCCCAGCTCGACGAGCTTAAGCAAGAAACAGGTGTGGAAATGGCCGTCCTAACCCTCGACACTCAATCTGATTATGCCCCCGATCTAACGTTGGAGCAGTTTGCCACAGGGTTATTCAATAACTGGGGTATCGGTGATGCCCAACGCAATGATGGTGTGCTTGTCTTAATACTGCGCACAGACCGAGCCATGAGGATCGAACTTGGCGCTGCCTATGCCCGTGAATGGGACCGGATCGCGGAACAGGTCGTCGATGATCACTTCCTCGTCGCCTTCGCCGCTGGAAAATATCCTCAGGGGATCAAAGAAGGGAGTGCTGCGGTCATCGCAGACCTCATCCGGCCATATTTGGCGGGGGCCGACGCGCCAAAAAGCAGTCCGGATAATAAGGAAGTCTGGATTATTCTCGCCATATTCGCGCTGTTTACAGCACTTAATAAACGGCAAGCCATTGGCGATGGTCTGGCCAGATTTCGCAGATGTCCTCGTTGCGGTAAGCGAGGTCTGCGCCAAAACCGCAAGACGACAGTTTCAGCCAGCAGAACCATGGCCGGCCACGGTATCCGCCGCGTGCGTTGTACCCATTGCGATTATGAAGAAAAGTCCAGCTATTATATATCGCAACGTTCCGGCAAATCGTCTGGCGGCTTCGGCGGCGGCTCTTCTGGCGGCGGCGGCGCATCGGGACGCTGGTAGGATATCGAGATGATTGCGCCCGGTACTTGACCCAGCCAGCAATTTCGCCGAACGCAGCGAAAGCTCGGTCTCCACCATAACCGCCAAAATGTGTTTGTGTGTTGCAGCGTCGATAACTTTGAGTTTGATGCCGTCATTTAAAGTCTCGTCTGCAAACAGAATTAGCCTCCCAAGGATCAAATCAGTCACAAATTGTCACCATTTGCCTTTGCCCCTTGAAAATCGCCCACAATAGCATCATTTAGTCGCACGGTCCGCAAATCAGCGGACGAAACCACTATGGAGACAACATGGCCAAGGAAGATACACTCGAATTTCCCGGTGTCGTAAAGGAGCTCCTGCCGAATGCGACGTTCAGGGTCGAGCTGGAAAACGGCCATGAGATCATCGCACATACGGCAGGCAAGATGCGCAAAAACCGCATCCGGGTTCTGGCTGGCGACAAAGTACAGGTCGAAATGACCCCCTATGATCTGAGCAAAGGCCGGATCAACTATCGCTTTAAGTAACGCCCGCTAAATGGCGTTTATTTTAGGATCAGGCAGCCCACGACGGCTGGACCTGTTGGCGACGCTTGGGGTTGTCCCGGACGCTATTGCCCCACCCGATATTGATGAAACCCCGCACAAGGGCGAACTGCCGCGCCCCTATTGTGCCCGTATTGCGCTGCAAAAGGTGCAGGCCGTGCAGGCAGAGGCAGAAGATTTGGTTCTGTGCGCTGATACCACGGTAGCCTTGGGGCGGCGAATCTTAGGCAAACCGGCTGATGCGGGCGAAGCAGCTGAATTTCTGTTAGGCCTGTCCGGGCGTCGACATCGGGTAATTACCGCCATAGCACTGCGCCGTGGCGATCATATCTGGCAAAAAGATGTGGTCAGTCAGGTGCGCATGAAACGGCTGTCCGATTTGGAACTGAACGCCTATCTGGCTACCAATGATTGGCAGGGCAAGGCGGGCGCTTATGCCATTCAAGGTCCGGCCAGCGCCTTTATCCCTTGGATCAGCGGATCCTTCACTGGTATTGTTGGATTGCCTTTGGCTGAAACAGCCGGGCTATTGCAGGCGGCGGGTTATCCGCTTTATAGGTCGACCCTATGAAGGGTCGTACTATCATATTGGACCACCTAAATGGACAAGCTGCTGCTGCCTTGATGGTCGACGGTCGGCTAGACGATTTATTGGTCGAGAGCGATGCACCGGCCATCGGAACCATCTATCGCGCCCGTGCCGACCGGCCTGTCAAAGGTCAGGGCGGCATGTTTCTGGCAACCCCGGATGGCCCCGCATTTCTGCGCCAGGTCAAGGGCCTCTCGCCTGGGACAATGCTGCTGGTGCAGGTCACCGGCTTTGCAGAACCGGGAAAAGCGATTCCCGTTACCCAGAAAGTTCTGTTCAAAAGCCGCTATGCCATCGTCACCCCGGATGCCCCGGGGTTGAACATCTCGCGCTCGATCCGCAATGAAGACGAACGCGACCGCCTGCTTGAGATTGCCCATGAGGGTATGGATGGGTCGGGTTTTGGCCTGATTCTGCGGTCCTCTTGTGCAGACGCAGATGCCGACGCCATCGCCGAGGATGTGGCTGAAATGGCCACGCTTGCGGATCAGGTCATGAAGGACACTGAAGGGGAAGAAGAGAAACTGACCGACGGCGATAGCCCACATGCTATCGCTTGGCGCGAATGGACAGAACCAGCTGAAATTGTCACTGACTCCGGCGGATTTGAGACCCACGGCGTACTTGAAGCAATCGAGACTGCCTTGGGCATTAGTGAACCGTTGACCGGCGGTGGCCACCTTTACATCGAACCTACGCGCGCGCTGGTTGCAGTGGATGTGAACACCGGGGCAGACGCGTCTTTGGCTGCCGGGATCAAGGCGAACATGGCTTGCGCACGGGCCTTACCCCGGGCGCTGCGACTTCGCGGCCTGGGTGGACAGATCACGCTTGATCTGGCACCTATGCCCAAAAAAGATCGCCGCGCGTTTGAAACGGCACTGCGCGCAGCATTCCGAGCCGACAGCGAAGACACTGCTTTGGTCGGCTGGACCCCGCTGGGGCATTACGAGCTGCAACGCAAACGCAGCCGGGTGCCGCTATCACAGGTTATTTCATGAGCTGCCCGATGTGCGATGCTGAAACAGACTCAAAGTATCGCCCGTTCTGCTCAAAAAGATGTGCAGATCGTGATCTGGGGAAGTGGCTGAACGAATCCTATTCAAGCCCATCTTATGACCCGGAAGACATGGAAATCGCACAAGACGAAGCCGAGAAAGCCCAGCGCAAACCACATTGATGTAAAAGCGCTCACAATGGCTCTGGACAGCGGTGCTTTCAACGCCTAGAAGGCCCCCACCCCAAGGCAAATGCCTTTCCCGTGCCCGGGTAGCTCAGGGGTAGAGCAGTGGATTGAAAATCCTCGTGTCGGTGGTTCGATTCCGCCCCCGGGCACCA
>PIVL01000834.1 GCA_003354145.1 Paracoccaceae bacterium | reverse complement strand
CGCAGAGCGGCCAGATCGCTGGGATGGATCGCCTCTTTGCGCGTCTCGACCAGCGCAGAGGCAATCGAGTCGACTTGTATACTCCGGCTTTCGATCTCGGCACGCAGGCGCCGATCGCTTTGGAATTGTAAGAGTACCGCAACTGCCAACAAAACTAATGCGATAAGCACACCGATCCGAAACACTATCGTCGTTTCACGAAGAAGGCGTCGCGTAAATTCTGAAATCGCGTATGAAATGCGTGAGTGAAATGGGCGGCGGCTTGATTTCATGTACGAGAACGTGTCGTCAAGGATTTCACCTAGCGTCATGTTTGGTTGCCGGATTTCGTCATAGATGCGAAATCTTGACAATGGCCCGGTTTTCCCGAATTCAATCATGTCGCAGTGATCAAGCCCGGTAAGTGTGACCGGCTTGTGGTTGACCCAAATTTCAGAATCGTCAATCGCTTCGATCTCAAAACTTTCGTTGGTTCTGTGGATCCGGGCAACAAGTACTGAGCCAAGAGGTACCGTATCTGTTGCTGTGACGCTTATTCTTCCATCGCTGCTCAGCCAGGCCCAGGCTGAATCCGTGGTAATCCAGGATAATTGGCCGCGCGACCGCCCGGTCAAATGCTCCAAAGTCGCGGCATTTGGGTTTGGTAATATTTCGTTCATCTCGTTATCATGGCACGCTTTATCTTGCATCATGTCAATCAAGTTCTATTTTCGCAGTCTGCGTGGGAACATCTATGTCATACAAAAGTCCAACGGTTTTCAATCCGGTTACGCAAATAGCGGGCTCGTTGCAGCAATCCACTCTCCGCGTCGGATGCCATGTCTGTATTGAGGGTCTAGCAAAAGCTGAGAGTGGATATTCACCTTCTTTGTTGCCTCCCTTGAATTGACATCACGGAGTATTC
>PIVL01000080.1 GCA_003354145.1 Paracoccaceae bacterium | reverse complement strand
TCCGGCCCAAACATGAAACGGCGCACGGTATTGCGCCTTATGGCCGCCGCCGGCACGTTGACGGCCGCAAACATATTGCCGGTTGGTGGACTGGTTCGTCCCGCTAACGCGGCGACCGGCGGTACGCTCACCTGTGGCTGGTCCGGTGTTGGCCAGATCGTCACGCTTGATCCGGCTCAGATCAATCAGGTTGTGCAATTTCAGATTTCCTCGAATGTGCTTAGCGGGTTGATGCATATTAACCGCGATTTGGTGGGGCAGGGCGATCTTGCAGAAAGCTGGAATGTATCTGCTGACGGCAGGCGCTATACCTTCAAATTGCGTGAAGGTGTCACGTTCCACAATGGCGATGCGTTCACCGCCGACGATGTACTTTACACTTTCAACCGTTCGAAAGATCCCGAGAAGTCGATCCATTCGCGCGTTTTGAACAACGTTTCGGATGTCGAAAAAGTTAACGATCACGAAGTTGTATTTATCCTTGATAAGCCACAGGCGTCATTCCTGACCAAGACGCTGGAACGTTCCAGCGGACGGGCAATGACCATCGTCAACCGTCGCGCGATTGAGGAAATGGGATTGTCTGACTATGGTCTGTCGCCAGTTGGCACCGGTCCTTTCAAAGTGGTTTCGC
Source organism: Paracoccaceae bacterium (assembly GCA_003354145.1). Taxonomy (GTDB): domain Bacteria; phylum Pseudomonadota; class Alphaproteobacteria; order Rhodobacterales; family Rhodobacteraceae; genus NORP181. Next base: position 15,221 of record PIVL01000080.1, on the reverse strand, counting down.
ACCAGTTGGGTCAGGGAGTTGTGCTGGAGAAATTCACCGATTACTACGATTCCGCGCGGCCCAAGCTTGACAAGGTCGTCATCAAACCGATCAGTGATGCTGAACCGTTGGCGGCGGCCATCGAATCCGGGGACATTCAACTGATCGGTGGCAATCCGATTGCCCCTGAACTGGTCGACCGGTTTGTGTCCAATCCTGACCTTGTTGTCGACGAAGTGGCAGGACCCGGATTCCAATCAGTCTGGATCAGCCCATGGCATGAAAAGATGAAAGTGTCCGACTTTAACAAACCGGTTTCCGAACTGATGAAGGAAAGTGGATTCAAGGTACGTCTGGCGCTGGCCAAGGCACTGGATCGTGAACGTTACCTGAAGATCGCGCAGTTCGGGCGGGGCACCCCGGCCTATGGAACCATCAACCCGGCGATGGGCTTTTATTATGACGAGTCGATTTCCGAAAACAGCAATCAAAGCTTTGATGCTGATGAAGCCAGACAGCTTTTGGCCGATGCGGGCTATCCCAACGGTGAAGGCTTTCCGACACTCACCCTGACAACGACTCCAAGTGGACGTCGCGAAGCTCAGGTTGTGGCCAGTATCCTCAAGGAAAACCTCAACATCGACATTCAGCTTGAGACTCAGGAATGGAGCGTCAATGTTGAAAACTTCAACACGATGAACTGGGACCTGCGGCGCTCTGGCTCGGGTGGCGACTTTGACCCGGATGACGGACTTGTTGACTGGATGCAGACCGCGTCCAAGTTCAATGGCCGTAATCGCGACAAGGCGAAGATGCCGTTCGGCTATTTCTCGGAGGCCGAGGTTGATGCGCTGATTGATCAGCAAAGTGTCGAGGCCGATCCGGAAAAGCGCAAAGCACTGGTTCAGAAAGCCAACCAGATCACGTCGGACAAGGTGGCGTCGATTTTCCTTTTCCACCCTGCCAACATTCTGGTTCACAGCAAGAAGGTGGATTTCCCGACTGAAAGCAGAATTCCGGGATTGGTTGATCTGGATCGTGTGTCCTTCAAGTCCTGATAGGGCAAAAAAGCACACATCAAGTAACACTGGTTCGGGCATCCGTTGGGCTGCCCGAGCCAAAAACTGAATATTGGAGATTGGCTTGGCCGGTTACTTGATTAGGCGCACATTGGGGGCATTTCTGGTAATGTTCGTTGTTGCGACCCTGGTATTTTTCATGTTGCGACTTGTGCCGGGCGATCCGATTGCCGCGATGCTGGCGGATGTCGGCGACCCTGACGCGATTGACGAAATTCGCGCCAAGCTGGGTCTGGATCAGCCAATGTATGTTCAATATGGTAAATGGCTGTCTCTTGCGGCACAGGGCGATCTGGGCAACTCCATCTACGGTAGCCGTGTTCCGGTTAGCCAACTGATTGCCGAAGCGCTGCCACGAACGCTGTCGCTTGCCTTATTGTCGTTTGTGATCGCAACCCTGATTGCCATCCCTGCTGGGCTTATCGCTGCGACACGCAAGAATACCGGCTTGGATTATTCGGTAACATTCGTGGCCTTCCTTGGCCTGTCGATGCCGGATTTTTGGCTGGCGATTCTGCTAATTATCGTTTTTGCCGCTAACCTGCACTGGCTTCCTGCGATTGGTTATGTTCCGTTGTCTGAAGGGTTCTGGCCGTGGTTTTCGCATCTTATTCTGCCGTCGATCGCCGTCGGCACCGCGTTCTCGGCGATTGTGGCAAGGATGATCCGGTCTTCCATGCTTGAAGTTCTGAATGCAGATTACATGCAGGTTGCGCGCTCAAAAGGGCTGAGCGAGATGACATTGATTTTGCGTCACGCCTTCCCCAATGCACTGATCCCGGTGATCACCGTTATTGGCATCGCTTTCGCGTTGCTCATGTCTGGCACGGTGGTGGTCGAGAACGTATTTGCCATCAAGGGGCTGGGGCGCCTTTTGATCCAAAGCATTCTGAACCGTGACTATCCGGTTGTACAGGGTTCGATCCTTGTGGTGTCGGCGATATTCGTGTTTTCCAACTTATTGGTCGATGTTCTTTACACCGTTGTCGACCCCCGCATCAGGTATCAATCGTGAGCAAATATTCAGCCGTCTTTGGCGACTCTACCGCCAACCAGCCCCGAACCAGCAGAACGCGGTTTATAAGAGAGATTGCACGCGACAGAAAGGCCCTGTTCGGTTTGGTTGTCCTGTCATTCTTTGGCTTTCTGGCCATCTTTGGCCAGTGGATTTCACCGCACGATCCCAATGCTATGCAATTTGACATGTTGCAGCCCCCATCCCTTGCTTTCCCGCTGGGCACCGACGATTTGGGCCGGGACCTGCTAAGCAGGGTTATTCACGGCACCCAGATTTCACTGTTTGTCGGGGTATCAACCGTCGCGATTGCATTGTTCTTTGGCCTGGCCCTGGGGCTGCTTGCCGGATATTATGGCGGCTGGATCGATTTCATCATCATGCGCTATATCGACTTGCAGTGGGCATTTCCGAATTTCATCATTGCGGTCTATCTGGTGGCGGTTTTCGGGGCCGGATTGCTGAACATAATCATCGCGATTTCGCTCGCCTTCCTTGATGATTTTGCGCGTATTGCCCGCTCTATGGTGCTGACCATCAAACACGAGCAATATGTTGATGCCGCGCGGGTTACGGGGGCTGCAGATACCCGAATACTATGGCGTCATATTTTGCCCAACTCAGTCGCTCCGATTATCGTTCAGGCTACGGTCAGCGTATCCTATGCAATTCTGGGTGAGGCGAGCCTGTCGTTTCTCGGTCTAGGGGTCGAAGCGGACACACCAACTTGGGGGCTGATCCTCGCCGACGGCCGTAGTTTTATTTCTCGTGCATGGTGGCTTGGTCTGTTTCCCGGCGTGGCCATTATGTTGACCGTGCTCAGCATTAATTTTCTCGGAGACGGTCTGCGCGACTATCTCGATGTGCGCGATGTCAAAGACGTTTGAGGCGCAACATGATTAACCTTGAAAATGAAACCATCGTCAGCTTGTCGGAAAAAATGAATTCGGGCGACTTGTCTGCGCGCGCCCTGACCCAGCATTGCCTCGACCGGATTGCCGCGCATGATGACAAGTTCTGCGCGATCATCGAGTTGAACCCCGACGCACTTGGAATTGCCGACGATCTTGACCGCGAACGCAAGGCTGGAAATGTGCGCGGCCCGCTGCATGGTCTGCCAATACTGATCAAGGATAACATTGATACCGGCGACAAGATGATGACAACCGCCGGCTCGCTGGCGTTGGTTGGGCTACCCGCAAAGCAGGATTCCTTTGTCGTCAGTCAGTTGCGAGCCGCCGGTGCGGTGTTGTTGGGGAAAACCAATCTAAGTGAATGGGCCAATTTTCGCTCGACCCGCTCAAGCAGCGGCTGGAGCAGTCGTGGCGGTCAGACGCGCAATGCTTACGATCCGTTGCGTTCTCCGGGCGGATCAAGTTCGGGCTCGGCCGTGGCGGTCGCTGCGGGTTTTTGCGTGGCTGCCATCGGCACGGAAACTGACGGGTCGATTGTCAGCCCTTCGGCAATGAATTCCATTGTTGGCTATAAACCAACGGTCGGAATGATCAGCCGTTCTGGCATCATTCCGATATCGCAGACACAGGACACTGCCGGACCCATGGCGCGTTCCGTCGCGGATGCAGCCACACTCGCTGCCTGCCTGTGTGGGGGAGATCCTGATGACAAGGCGACCGTGGGCGCGGATTTGAATTGCGCTAGTCTGAAGGCCCTTGAGTTGAATTCCGACGCCCTGCAAGGGGTCCGGATTGGCGTTCCTAGAAACTATTTCGGATTTCACGACGACATCGACCTGCGGGTCGCCGACGCGATCGTCGACCTGCGAAACGGTGGTGCAGAGGTTATTGACGATCTGGAATTGACCACGATGGCAGACATGCGACCGGATGAAACCATTGTCATGTCGAGTGAATTCAAGGTGGGCCTGAATCAATATCTGGCGTCGCGTGGAGAAACCGCCAAGGTTTCAACGCTCAGCGACATCATAGCATTCAACGAGGAAAATGCCAAAACTGTCATGCCGTGGTTCGGGCAGGAAATTCTGGAAATGTCACAATCGACGCATGGCCTGATTAGCAAAAATTATCTGTCAGCGCTGGCCGCTTGCCGAACCCGCAGCCGGGATCAGGGTATCGACAAGCTGATTGTCGAGCATAAGCTTGATGCCATTATTGCACCCACGACTTGCACGCCCTGGTTGATTGATTGGGTAAATGGCGACAATCGCAAGGGAGGAAGTGCTTGCCCCGCGGCGGTCGCCGGGTATCCAAGTGTCACTGTTCCGGTTGGTTATGTGCATGGGTTGCCCGTCGGCCTTTCGTTTTTTTCAGACATGTGGCAGGATGCCAGATTGCTGGGTATAGCCAACGCATTTGAACAGAAAACGCGATGCCGAATTCCGCCGATACTTTAATTATTTTGATGTGCTAAACAGGGACCGTCCACACTTGGCAATACTCGAACATTGCCTCGCCAACGCATGCATTATTTTGGGGCCTCATTCGGTTTCACCCTTCCGCAAAGGACAATTGGGTTTTGACCGCCCGGCTGCGGTCCCCTGCTCTATCAAAGGCCGCGATGGCCTCTTCCAACGGGAAAATTCCGGTGATCATGGGACGCACATCAATCGCGCGGCTATCGATCAGCTTTACTGCATCGGCAAATTCATAATGAAACCGATGCGAGCCAATCAGGTTAATCTCTTTGCTTACCAAAACATTGATGGGGACAGGTGCATCACCAGTCACACCAAGCTGAATGATCGTTCCCTGCGCCCTGACAGCACCAATCGCACTGCGAATGGCAGGAGGCGCAGCGGAACATTCAAAGGCAACATCAAAGTGGCCCTTGTCGCTTGTATATGCCTCTAGCTCAACGGCATTCGAGGCAATATTAATCACCCGTGTTGCACCCATTTGTTGCGCAACTGCAAGCGGCACATCCTGAAGATCTGTTGTTACGATTTCGGTAGCCCCGGCATTGGCAGCCAGTGCCGTACAAAGAACACCGATCGGCCCCGCGCCAGTGATAAGAACGCGGCAACCGCGAAGGTCCGGTGCGCGGTTTCTGGCGTGCAGGCAAACAGCAAGAGGTTCAGCACAGGCCGCCTCGGCCATTGTCGTCGTGTCAGCGACCTGCACACATTGGTTTTTGCCGACCACCATGCGGTCGCGAAATGCACCTTGCTCATGGGGAAACCGCAAGGCAGAACCAAAAAAACGCATATTCTGGCAATGTTGAAACAGCCCGGTGGTGCAGTATTTGCATTCGCCGCACGGGTGGCTTGGATTGATGGCAACCCGATCCCCGGGTTTAAGGCCAGTGACATTGGGACCGGTTATCTGAACCGTTCCGGCAACCTCATGGCCAAGCACTATTGGTTCTTGTACCTGAATTGGTCCAAAGCCACCATCTTGATAATAATGCAGATCTGAACCGCAGATGCCTCCGGCACCAATCTGTACCAGCACTTCACCCGCACCCGGTGCAGCGACATTGGCCGTTTCAATACGGACGTCATTTTTGCCGTGCAAACGGCAGAGGCGTGTTTGCATGAAAGTAGCCTATGGAAGCAGAACAGAAGGTAGCCATGTTGCCAGCGCCGGGATGTAAGAGACCAGCAACAACACGATGATATTGGTTGCCAGAAACGGCAGGATCGCCCGGACGACCGGTGAAAGCGGCAACCGCGCGATATTGGCGCAGACAAACAGGCAGACACCAACTGGTGGCGTCGTCAGCCCGATCATCAGGTTCAGCACCGCAAAGGTCGCGAAATGTAACGGCTCTATCCCGACCGCTTGAGCCAGCGCTAGCAGCGGCACAAACAAGATGATCAGTGCTGCAATTGTTTCCATAAACATGCCAACAAACAGCAGCAATATGTTAATGATCAGGATCACCAGGAATTTATTATCGGTGAACGACAGGACCGCATTTGCAATTGCTTGGGGGATGCGTTCGGAAACAAGTATCCAGCCAAACACGTTGGCAAATCCGACCAGAACAAGGATCGCGGCGGAAGACACAGCACTGTCAATCAGGATTTTGGGGAAATCACGGATATTTAGCTCCCGATAGACAAAAGCCCCGACGACAAACGCATAGACGCTTGCAATCACCGCTGTTTCCGTTGGCGTTGCCAGACCGCTGATCAACCCGTAGATAATCAGCCCCGTCATGGCGAGCGCCCAGAACGCCGCAAAAAAGGATCCTCCAAGCTCGGATAGGCCTTGCCATTCCTGTCTGGGGTAGTTTCTTTTTACCGATATGATGTAGCAGGTAACCATCATCGCCAGCCCCATTAGGATGCCCGGAATCGCCCCAGCCATGAACATCTTGCCGACGGAAATACCTGACAGCGCTCCGACGATAATCATTGGCACACTCGGCGGGATAATAGGACCCACGGTTGAAGAAGCCGCCGTTACAGCAGCGGCGAAATCTGCGGGATAGCCTGCCTTTTTCATCCCCGGTATCATGACGCCGCCAATTGAAGCCGCATCCGCCACGGCCGTACCGGTGATGCCGCCAAACAACATCGAGGCGGCGATGTTGGTCAGGCCAAGGCCACCACGTATCCAGCCAACCATCGCATTGGCAAACCGGATGATCCGGCCGGTGATGCCGCCCCTGTTCATCAGATTACCGGCAAGGATAAAGCCCGGAATACTGAGCAGGACAAACACATCCATGCCTGCATACATTTTCTGTGGCATTACAACTATTGGGATATCGGTCACAAAGAGATAGGCCATAGAAGCAAGGCCAAGCGTGACGGCAACCGGCACCCCGATGACCAGACCTACGACGAAAACGAAAACAAGAATAAAAACGTCCATCAGGTATCATTCCATTCACGATCGGGCAGCCCGTCGTCACGACCCGTAAGCATTCCGATCACGCGGGCCAGAAAAAATAATGCGAGGGTGACCAGCAGCACAAAAACGGATGCATGCACGTAGTCCATCCGAACCGACAGCGCCGGAGATGACTGCATTTTGCCGATGGATACAAATTTCCACGCGGGCAACACCAATATCGCACAAACGAGAAAGCCCAATATGGCTGATATCAGCCGTAAAACCCAAGGAGCTTTGCCAGGTAAGGATTCGCAAATCACGTCTACATTCACCAAATCACCATTTTTAAGAGAGAGACCGACACCAAAGGCTGCAAGGTACAACAATGCATAGCGGGTCAGCTCCTCCGTCCAGACGGGAGCAGAAAAGCACGCAAAGGAAAACCAGTTCATCCAGATATCGGACGATGAACATGTCCGCGCGATCACCTGGGTCAGAACCGCAAGGATCATGGTCGCAAACGCCAATCCCGCAAAAACCCGGCACATACGCATAAAAAGTTGGATCATACTGGACATTATGGGCTCTTGCGTTCTTTTGGTAGGTAACATGCGCCGGATTTACACACGGCGCATGTCAACTTTTCAGGTATCGATCCGACGCTTATTCAGCGAACAATCCTTCGACGACCGGCTTGATTTCATCGCTGACATTGGCCAGTACCGCATCTTTCGCCATGGCGGCATAGGCCGGGCCATCAACTTCGACAAAGATCATGCCCTTGGATTCCAGATATGCACGGTCGGCGTCAATCGAAGCCTCAAACAACCCGCGCTCATATGCCTGCGCCAAAGCAGCGGCTTGCATGACGGCGGCTTGGTCATCAGCAGACAGCTTTTGCCATGTGGATTCTGCGATGGTCAGGTAGATCCAAGAGCGAACATGTTGTGTCATGTTTACATGGCTCTGAACTTCGTTGAAGTTGGCCGATCGGATCAGCGCAAGCGGGTTTTCCTGGCTGTCGATAGTACCATTCTGAAGAGACGTGAAAACTTCGGAAAATGCCATCGGGCCAGGGTTGGCACCCAGTGCTTTCCAGACGTCAACGAAGAGTGGAACGTTCGGGACACGCATTTTCTGGCCATTCAGGTCATCGGGACTGGCAATTGGCCGGTTCGAGGTCAGATTGCGCGGCCCCCGGGCAAAATGGGCGATGGGACGAATCTGGACTTTCTCAATGACCTGGGCCTTGATTTGATCGCCAATTTCGCCACTTGCAACTTCGTCCATATGCTCGATTGATTTGTAGGCATACGGAACCGCAAGCAGGGCCGCCATCGGTGCCCAGTTTTGCAGGCTCTCGCCAGTGATCGTCATGTCAACGGTGCCAAGTTGCATTCCGTTGATCAGGTCAATCTCTTTGCCAAGCGACTCGTTGGGAAACACCTCAACGGCGATCCGACCGTCGGTCAACCGAAACAGCTCCGCTCCGAATTTGAGCGATGCTTTATGCCATGGGTTCGTCTCGTTGGCCAGGTGACCGAGCTTCAGCGTCATATCCTGCGCGAACGCGGCCCCGCCGATAAATTGGGCAGCAATACCCGCAGCAATAAGCGTTGTTATCTTCTTGGTTATTGTCATTGTCTTTCCTCTGAGTTGGTGTAGTTGATTGATTTTTATGAGATTATGACTCGTCGAAGAATTCAGGATTTGCCTTTTGAATTTTCGGCAGATCAATAAGAATTTCGTTGAGATGCACCCTGATCGAATCCTCCGCCCGGGTAATGTTTCCTGCAGCAATGCCATCGACAACGGCCTTGTGCTGTGCGATCAGTTTGGCCATTGGGAATTGGCTGAAGCTAAGGAATCGCACTCGGTCCATCTGTGATTTCAACCCTTCTAAGAACTTCCAGGCACTGACTTTGTTGGCAGACTCTGCAAGGGTTCGGTGAAATTGTTCATCAAGCTGAATAAATCGGTTCGGATCATCCTTTGCCACACGCTGCTGCGCGTCGATCTGGGTCCTGAGTTCTGCGACGACAGCCGGGTCAGACTGTTTGGCCAATAGCTTGACAATATCTGCCTCAACAGCTTCGCGCACGAACCGGGCCTCAAGAACTGCGGCGCTGTTAATCTTTCGTACTATTGTGCTGCGTTGCGGTCTGATTGCAATCAGCCCTTCCTCTGATAATTTAATGAAGGCTTCGCGGACCGGCTGACGACTAATCGAATAGGTTTTGGCGATCTCGGACTCGGAAATTTTTCTGCCTGATGTCAGATCATTTCTGACAATCCGCTCTCTCAAAATCCGGTGGAGCTGCGGACCGATAGCTTGTTCTTGATCCAGGTCCCAGATAATTTTTTGCTTTACGGTCACTTGTCACCCCTCTTACAACCTAAAGGTATACCTTACTACCATACTAGTCAACAATATTGTATTGTGGTATCAACGTGCAGGGTAGTTAGTGTCGCCTGACCTGCAGGGGCCAGCGAGCAAAGGAGAATAAAATGAGACAGACTTGGCGATGGTTCGGGCCAAAAGACCAGGTCTCTGTGGACGACATGCGTCAGGCCGGTGTCGAGGGGGTTGTGTCGGCGCTGCATCACATGCCAACGGGGGATATCTGGACATCAGCCGAAATCGCGCAAAGGCAGACCGAAATTGCACGGCAGGCCGATGGCACCGTTTCCGGGCTGGCTTGGGAAGTTGTCGAAAGCCTGCCTGTGTCCGAAGACATAAAGAAACAACAGGGTGAGTGGCGCCTGCATATCGCAAATTATCAGGAAAGCCTGCGCAACCTGGCCGCTGCGGGGATAAAGGTTGTTTGTTACAATTTTATGCCGGTACTTGACTGGACCCGAACAGATATTGCCTTCCGACTTTCGGGCGGGGCAACCTGCATGCGCTTTGATCTTGTGGATTTTGCCGCCTTTGACTTGCACATTCTGAAGCGCGCCAGTGCAACCGCCGACTATTCACAAGAATTGCTTGAAAGTGCGGCAAAGCGGTTTGAGACAATGGACGGTGACGCGCAGAAAAACCTCGCCCGCAATGTCGTTTATGGTTTGCCGGGGGCTGCTGAAACGCTCTCGCTTGAGGACGTTCGCCATCACCTCGCAGAATACGCAATGTTATCTGAAGAGACGTTGCGAAATAATCTGATCGCATTTTTAGAGCAGGTTACCCCTCTTGCGCAAGAGCTTGGGGTGAAGCTGGGTTGCCACCCGGATGACCCGCCATTCCCGCTTCTTGGCCTGCCAAGGATCATGTCGACCGAGACACATTATCGCGCGGTCATGGCGGCGGTTGATCTTCTGTCGAATGGCATAACTCTGTGTTCCGGCTCTCTTGGAGCAAGGCCTGACAATGATCTGCCTGGTATGATGCAGCGCCTCGGAGACCGTGTTCATTTTCTTCATCTGCGCAATGTCACGCGCGAGAGCCGCGATATCCGGGGCTCATTTTATGAGGCCGAACATCTTGGGGGCGACACGGATATGGTGGCTCTTGTGCAGGTCGTGCTGAACGAGGAGGCGCGGCGGCGCGCGGCAGGACGGATTGACAGCTCGATTCCGTTCAGGCCCGATCATGGCCAGGATATCCTCGATGATCTACACCGAAAAGCCCAGCCCGGCTATCCGGCCATTGGCCGTCTGAAAGGGCTTGCCGAATTGCGCGGAGTCATGACAGCGCTGTCTCATTCAGGCGTAAACCTAACATAACGGGTGGGCGGCTTGGTTCTGATGGATTGGACATCCCCCACCTAGCATCGTGCTAGGATTGAAGGATGGGAATAGTAGCTTAAGTTACGCCAATACCTGTCCAACAATTGGCGAGTAGCTCACCCTCTCTGGCCTAACTTCTTTTTGGACCACGCTAGTCTCTCGGCGATCAATTCCGCAAACGGCCGAATGTTAAACTCGGTGCTCGCGGCTTCTAACGCGTGCATGTAGCGTGAGCGATCTTCCAGTCTGATAATCGTCCACGGGTGTCCACCCGAGGCCAACATTGTATTCATCAAGAAGCGGGCCATGCGACCATTACCGTCAGGGTAAGGGTGAATGTATCCCATCAACCAGTGACCATATACGCCGCGCACCGCAGCAGAAGGCTCTACCTGTAGCTGTTCGAAAAGTTCTTCCATTCCATCAGCTATAGCTTCGACGCGCGGCGGTGTATGTCGTGATCCTCTCAGGAATACGGGATGGTTACGAAAGCCAGCCAACACCCCGGCACGCAAAATACCTGCATCAACAGATGGCTGGAAGAGTTGCGCATACCATTCATCATGATCTTGTCGAACAACGAAGGATGCTTGTTCACCTGCAATGATGCGGGCAATAGAGGCCCTTACGGACTGGAAAGATTGCCAATACCCTCTCGCCGCCATTGCATCCCTATCGTTTTGATCACCAGTTTTATTTTTGGGATCAAACAGTCCTGATCTGACTTTTTCAATCAGTTCTTCTGTGACTTTGTATCCCTCAATCGACAGCGAGTTATACGCATCGTTGACATATATCTCATCGACTGCCGAAAGATAGGCTTCTGCATCTTCAGGTAATGGCTCTTCTTGTGGGAAAATGTCGATGATGACCTCGCGCTGTCCAGCCCAAGCATTCTGTATTCTTCCCACAAGGGGCGAGACACCGAGTTTAATGTGGGGCAATGGTATTGTGTCACTAAATGGATCAAGTTCGCGTACGTCATAAGATGCCGACCGCATGCGTTTGATGATTTGATCTGCCTCGGCGTCTCGGCCAATCTTGCGAAGTGCACCTGAAATACGACCTGCTGCTCTCACATGACCACCGTCCAACAGTTTGGCGAGGAGCGGCGTTATTGACGGCAATGATCCAAGAATGATCTGAGCTTCCAGCGAATAGTTTTTGAAGAAGGTCTCTGTGACTTTGATGAGAGCAGCCTCAACCGTCAAAACAGGTATTCCGTCTTTTCGCTCTAAGTCTTCTTCTGAAGGTAGTTTTTTCCTTAAATCATATATAGATGTTTGAAACGGCAGAGGTCGGTTGTTGCCAGACGCTGTTGAACTCCACACGATGACCTGTACAGGTACTGACGGCGTCTCGGCATGAAGCAACAAGGAGTGCTCTGGAGAAAGACACCAATCATCCTTGAATTTTTCGGTACAGTATCGAAGGCAAAACTCCCAAAAAGAAGCATACCAATATGTTGAATCTCCAGGGCGATCCTCAAGGCGCGAGACAACAAGCCATCCTGAAATCACATCCTTCAGAAAGCCTGTTTTTTGCAGGCGCTCACGGTGTGTTCTGCTCAATTCACTGCTTTTAAGAATACTTCCCACGTCGCTTTGTAGCTTACCCAACACTTCCAGTGATGTCGCAAGTTTTTCGTTTGGAGTCGCCATAGCTGTCTTTCTTTGACGTCTTTAGATGCGTCGAACGACACGTTTATCATGTTGTACAGATACGCGTCAATGGTGTTGTGCAAATACGCGTTTATCATGATGTGTGCTTGCGCGTCTAATGTGCTTTGAAATTTTGTTGGCCAACTCCTGGGCTTTTGACACAGCATTCGCCAAGCAAGCCCGAGACCTAATTGCATTCTCTATATCGGACGGTGTTTCTTGGCCCTATCAGGGCCCAGTAGGATACTCAGGATTTAACATGGCTAATGCTGTATGGTTCTGTTGCGTTATCTGGAAAGGTTCAAATACCCCGCATGAGATGAAGGATTATGCGGCGTCCTCGAATAGATTTGCGATGAATTTGATTTCATTCAGAACACCGGTTTCATTGTTTGCAAAATGCCCCTTCTTGATAGATCTGAGTGTTTCAATCCCTTTCAATGTGTTCTTGGCGGCGCTTAGATTTCGAAATCCCCGTTTGGGCCTGAGGAGTTGTTTGAGCGCTGTGATCGCCTTCAATCCGATTGTTAAGATGTTTGCGATCAACGTGCCTGATGGCTTTTTGGGTGCAGTCATGTCTCTGGCCTTTGAGTACGGCGCTTAATGACCGTTGGCCCTGATGTTTTCCGATGGAACCGATCCCTATCACATTATTGCGCTTTGGTTGCGCAAGACAACACCACAATACAGCCTAACCGCAATTCGATTATCTGTTGTTCCAGCTCGTCATCATCCATCTCAAAAAGTGGAAGATTTATGAATTCCTCGATAGCCCAGATAATACCCGTCTGACGGAGGCTATTTGGATCCAAAAGCGCGGGCATTAGTCATTGGCGGCTCGGATTTCTTGAGGATTTCTATGCGCCCACGAGGGATCGACGTGCGCACCGCACGGCCCATAAGCTCGATCAGAACCTGAATTCGCTGGTCTTTGTCAAGTTGATCAACGGTGGTGACAAGATCTACAAACGGGCCGGACAAAACGCGAATTTGGTCACCAATCTTTACGTCCTCAGGAGGCGTCAATTGGCCCGCGCTATCACAGCGCGCCTTCAGGCCGGCCATGAATTCGTGGGGTAGAGGAGAAGGGTGACGGATGTCGTTCAGGATCAGCCGGGATATGCCAAGCGTTGCGTTTATCGATTGCCAACCGTATTCATCAGGGTCGAAACGGACAAAAAGATAACCCGGGAATAACGGGCGCGGTATTGATTTAGGTGTATTGCGCACCCGGATGGTTTCGATACGTGCCGGGGAAAAAGTGTCAAAGCCCTGACGTTTGAGGTTGCGGAGTGCGGTGCCAAGACCGTTGGGTTTGAGCTGCGCCACAAACCAGTTGTCTGAATTCATCTGCCTGCCTTTTGGTCCATTACTGCCCCATTAAGCGCTTTTCATGTTATTTGAATGAAGTCGAGTGAGTAATCTGAGGCTTAGCCTATTTCTGTTGGGGGCTGGTTACATTTTTCGAGAAAGTTATGTAGAATTTAATCAATGTTAACAAAGGCTAACGTGTAAACCTCCAGTTAATTCTTTGAAGCTAACGTCACCCTATCTGGCTGTCATGGTGGGCACCGGAATTGCATTTCTGCTAACATGAGGTGTCTTTATGTGGAAGATAATCGCTGCGTGTCGCAAGGCACGCACCCTGTTGATGACTGCTATCGCCATCGGCGTGGTGACAATTCTGCCTCTGGCAGTTGATGCACAAATGCGCGATGCGCTTATTATTCGTTCGGATCTTGGAGGCCGCGTTGGTGTTCGGGCAAATCAGGTCATCAATATTCGATCGCTCGGGCAGCAGGTCAAAATCGTTGGGCCGCTTTGCCTGTCGTCATGTACGATGTATCTGGGCGCGGGAAATGTCTGTGTCAGCCCCAAAACCATCTTCGGATTCCATGGGCCGAGCTATTATGGCCTACCGCTCAGCAAACCCGAGTTTGAGTACTGGAGCGACGTGATTTCAAGTTTTTACACAGCACCACTGCGCGACTGGTACATGACAACAGCGCGTCATACAAAATCAGGCATGCTCCGTGTTCCCGGCGCACAACTGATTAGATTGGGTTACTCGCAGTGCTAGAACGACTTAGTTCGTGTCGCTTGTGGAACCACTGCCACCAATTGCTGCAGCTCCAACAACCAAAGCAATAATAGCAGGAATAGCAAAGTTCGTGGCACCGCCACCATTACTGGCATTTTCGACAGATCCACTGGGGCAGGTAACAGCCAAACGACCATCGTCTTGCCAGACCGCATCGATAACCGGGTTGCCACCGCAGGCATCAACAGCATTTGCCGCCGCAATTGGGTCACCTCGTTCGGCCGCTTGCGCAAATAAGAACGTGGGGAACGTGCACAGAACGATTGCGGGGATGATTTTATTTAGATTCACGCTGTAACTCCAAAACAATAAGTTGTAATTTCGCTAGCATATCCTGATCGGGATTGAAACAGCATTTAGCGATGGAAAGTTAAACCTCGACTCATGGGGTAATGGTGACGCAAGAACTTGTTGAAATGCCGTCACGTCAGGACATTTCCTTAACTTCTCGGATTTGGGAGTGTGGGATGTTCGTGAGCGATGACCAACACGAGACGAAGCGCAGGCAATTTGCGCCTGAATTACAGTTCGTTCCGTTGCTTTGCTGTTTGCTGTTGCACCAATAGTACGACGAATGTGGCGTAGGAAAATTCCATTGCTACTGTTAGAAAAACAATCACACTTAGCGAGACCCAAGACGCTTGGATCAAGTCCAGGGTTGCCCGTGGTATGTATACGAATGACAGCGAGTATATTAGAGATCTATTGCGCCGCGACCAATCGCAACACGACAATTTTTTCAAGCTAAAACAGTCGATTGCCGAAGGGTTGGAAAGCGGTGTGAGTGATCAGCCCTTAGACGATATTTGGGATGCCGCCGAGGTTCGTCATCGCAAATCGAAGGGCTGAACCAGGTCTCAGCAAGCTTGCCGAACCTGCGCCACGCCAAACTCGCTTGTG
>PIVL01000392.1 GCA_003354145.1 Paracoccaceae bacterium | reverse complement strand
CTCCATTGATCGACCCGTTCGCCCGCGCCATCACGTATTTGCGTGTCTCTGTTACTGACAGATGTGATTTCCGCTGTGTTTATTGCATGTCCGAAAACATGACCTTTCTACCCAAGAAAGAGCTGTTGACGCTGGAAGAACTGGACCGCATGTGCACAACATTCATCGGCATGGGCGTTCAGAAACTGCGCATTACCGGTGGCGAGCCGCTGGTGCGGCGCGATATCATGACTTTCTTCCGGTCCATGACACGGCATCTGGACAGCGGCGCGCTGAAAGAACTGACCCTGACCACCAATGGCTCACAGCTCGAAAAGTTTGCGGATGCGCTTTATGATGCAGGTGTGCGGCGGGTGAATATCTCGCTTGATACGCTGGACGAGACCAAATTCGCCGACATCACCCGTTGGGGCCGTCTGCCACAGGTTTTACGTGGTGTGGATGCAGCGCAAAAGGCTGGATTGCGGGTCAAGATCAATGCGGTTGCAATTAAGGGATTCAACGAACCTGAATTACAACAGATCACCGAGTGGTGCGCGAGTCGCGATATGGATCTGACCTGGATCGAAGTCATGCCAATGGGCGATATTGGCAATGAATACCGGGTGGATCAGTATTGGCCGCTGGATGATGTGCGCGCCGAATATGCCAAGCATTACACGCTAACAGAACTGGACGAAAACACCGGTGGTCCGGCGCGCTATTCACGGCTTGAGGAAACCGGTCAAAAGATCGGTTTTATCACGCCGATGACCCATAATTTCTGTGAAAGTTGTAATCGTGTACGTCTGACCTGCACCGGAGAGATGTTTATGTGTTTGGGTCAGGAAGACAACGCCGATCTGCGCGACGCATTGCGTGACAATTTGGATACCGAAAAGCCGCTGCAAGACGCCATACGCGCCGCTATATCACACAAGCCCAAGGGCCATGATTTCGATTACTCACGGCAACGCCCCGATGGCCAGATGACCCGCCATATGA
Source organism: Paracoccaceae bacterium (assembly GCA_003354145.1). Classification (GTDB taxonomy): domain Bacteria; phylum Pseudomonadota; class Alphaproteobacteria; order Rhodobacterales; family Rhodobacteraceae; genus NORP181. The sequence continues at coordinate 2,741 of PIVL01000392.1, read as the reverse complement.
GCCATACTGGCGGTTAATGGCAAACCCACGCGGCAGCAAAGACGCGTGGGTTTTCACCCACCCTACGCTGCGGGCATACGTTGTTCGATGATCTCAGCCCACCATGAGCATCCCGCCGGGATTGCGTCATCGTTGAAGTTGTATTCCGGGTGATGCACCATCGCAGTGTCGCCATTACCCACAAGGATATAGGCACCGGGACGTTCCTCGAGCATAAAGGCAAAGTCTTCACCGCCCATGACCAATGGAGCCTCTTCACACTGCCCCGATATCTTTTTGGCAACGTCGCTGGCAAACGCTGTCTGATCTTCGGAATTGATCATGACCGGGTAATTACGATGATAGTCGACCTTCACCGTACCGCCAAACGTTGCTGCAACACCATCACAAATCTCGTGGATACGTTTGTCAGCCAGGTCGCGCATTTCGGGGCTCATGGTGCGCACGGTGCCTTTGATCTGCACGGATTGCGGGATGACATTGAACGCCTTGGAAGATGTTTCAAATGACGTCACCGATACGACAACCTGATCAATCGGGTCAGCGTTGCGACTGGCGATGGATTGCAGCGCAAGCACCGCCTGACAGGACATCACAGTGGTATCAATCGTATCATGAGGTTTCGCAGCATGGCCGCCGTGCCCTTCAAAATCGATGGTAAAAACGTCTGTCGCTGCGAAAAAGGCACCCGGGCGGATGCCAAACGTACCCGTCGGCATCCCCGGCCAATTGTGCATGCCGTAAACTTCCTGAATGTTCCAACGATCCATCATGCCATCGTCACACATCTCTTTGCCGCCGCCACCACCTTCTTCGGCGGGCTGGAAAATCACCACTGCGGTGCCATCAAAATTGCGCGTCTCGGCCAGGTATTTCGCTGCCCCCAGCAACATTGCGGTGTGCCCATCATGGCCACAGGCATGCATCGCTCCATCGGTCTTTGAAGCATAGTCCAGCCCAGTTGCCTCAAGGATCGGCAATGCATCCATGTCAGCGCGCAGGCCAATGACTTTGCCCGACGTGTCTGTTTTGCCCTTGATCACCGCCACAACACCGGTGCGGCCAATGCCGGTGACGATCTCATCGCAACCGAATTCCTTCAGTTTTTCTGCAACGAGAGCACTTGTCCGGTGCGTTTCAAATAGAATTTCCGGGTTTTCATGGATGTCGCGTCGCCATTCGGTGATTTCATCCTGCATTTCTGCAAAGCGGTTTTTGACGGGCATAGGGTTAGTTCCTTTTGGTTCAGACAGGTGGTTCAGGTTTTGTCGGCAGCATTTATGCCGTCGGCATCCTGCGTTCAATCATCTCGGCGAACCAGCTGCAGCCAGCCGGAATCGCGTCGTCGTTAAAGTTGTACTCTGGATGGTGCACCATCGCGCCGTCACCATTGCCAATGAACATATAGGCACCCGGACGCTCTTCTAACATGAAAGAGAAGTCTTCTCCGGCCATGATTGGCGGAATATCGCGCATTACTTTTCCGGCTACAACTTCGGCGGCATCGGCTGCGTAAACGGTATTGGCCTCGGTGTTCACGGTGACCGGATAACCTCGCGTATAGTTCAGATCGACGGTGCAGTCATGTGCATCAGCCGTGGCGGTCACGATTTTGGTCATGCGGTTCTCGGCCAGATCACGGATCGCCGGGTCAAGCGTGCGCACGGTGCCGCGTAACTGAACCGTATGTGGAATGATGTTGTGCGCCTCGGTATCGCTGTGAACCGAGCAGACCGACACAACAACCTGCGACAACGGATCGACATTGCGCGAGGCAATGGATTGAAGCGCAATCAGGATATGTGCCGTTGCCAGATTGGGATCAATCGCTTCGTGGGGGGCGGCAGCGTGGCCGCCTTGCCCGGTGATTGTCATTTCAAACTCGTCCGCTGCCGCCAAAAGCGCTCCGGGACGAATGGCGAATTCTCCGACAGGCATACCGGGGGTGTTGTGCATACCGTAAACTTCCTGAATGCCCCAACGCTCCATAAGACCGTCATTGCACATCTCACGACCTCCACCACCGCCTTCTTCGGCGGGTTGAAAGATCAGCACGCAGGTGCCGTCAAAATTGCGGGTTTCCGCCAGATATTTGGCCGCCCCCAACAGCATCGCCGTGTGCCCGTCATGGCCGCAGGCATGCATTTTACCCTCTACTTTGCTTGCGTACTCCAGCCCGGTGGCCTCGACGATCGGCAAGGCGTCCATATCGGCGCGCAGCCCGACGACGCGGCCATTATTATCGGTCTTGCCTTTGATAACAGCAACAACACCAGTTTGGCCGATGCCCGTGGTGATGTCATCAATGCCGAATTCGCGCAGACGATCCACGACAAAGGCGGCTGTGTCATGCACGTCAAACTGTAGCTCCGGGTTTTCATGCAGATGCCGACGCCAGCCGGTGATTTCATCATGCATTTCGGCCAGTCGGTTCTTGATTGGCATTTGTTATTTTCCTTGCAGTTTTGTTATGAGGCGGTCCATGAAATCAGCGCCTGCCTCAAATTGCGCGATTGAGATGAATTCGTTGGCCTGATGCGCCTGCTCAATACTGCCCGGCCCACAAATGATTGACGAATAGCCAGCCTCTTGGAACTGCCCGGCCTCGGTGCCATAGCTGACCACATGCTGCGCATTGTCACCAGTGATGGAGCGCACCCACGCTCCGCCCTCGCCGCTTTCTTGGGGGCGCAACGCACGCACGTCAAATAGCGGCTGCAAGTTGATGCTGGTCCCGGTCC
>PIVL01000391.1 GCA_003354145.1 Paracoccaceae bacterium | reverse complement strand
GATTTGGACGTCCTCAACCGCGCCTTACGCGAACCCAACCGGGTTTCGGGTGCCTATCTTCTGATCGATCCGTTGCAAGCAAACGAGATTTATTCCGCGCTGCAAGACATGCCGATAGTCGCAGGAGTCAGCGTGAAGTCAGATGCAGAAGTTGCCTTCAAAACCCTGACGGACAAAGGTGCAGGGGCCATTCGCTACGTCATGGGGGCAATCGCCTTCGTGATCACCTTCGGTATCGTCTACAATGCTGCCCGCATCGCCTATGCTGAGCGGTCTCGCGATCTCGCCAGCTTGCAGGTCATTGGGTTTACCAGGGGCGAGACCGCTTTTGTATTGCTTGGCGAGCTGGCGATTGTGACACTGGTCGCCCTGCCACTTGGCAGCGTCATGGGCTATTATCTATCCTTCGGTATAGCTGCCGGATTTTCGAACGAGCTTTACCAGATCCCAACGATCTTTGACTCCGCAAGCCATGGGTTCGCGGCAATAGTAGTGATCGGTGCCGCAGTCGCCTCAGGCTGGCTGGTGAAACGCAATATTGATCGGGCCGATCTGGTCTCGGCCCTAAAAACGAGGGAGTAGCTGTCATGGCCAAAGCAAAGAGGCGTTCCCGCCTGATCTTGACCGTCGGTACCGTGCTGCTGGTTGTAGGCGCGCTAGCGGCGGCTTTCTGGCCCAAGCCTACTATGGTCGATATGGGCGAGGTGACACTTGGAACCATGCGACTGACTATTAACGAAGAAGGTCGTACGCGGGTGCGTGATGCCTATGTCGTCTCGACCCCAGTTGCAGGGCAATTGCAACGCGTCAGTGTGCAACCGGGTGATCCGGTCATCCGCGGGGAAACGATAGTGGCGCATATGCACCCCACTAACCCCGCAGCCCTCGACGTTCGCACCCGTGAACAGGCCCTTGCCGCCGTCAATGCGGCTCAGGCCGCGCTGCGCGTCGCGCATGCAGACCTGAACGCTGCCTTGGCCATCAATGATCTGGCGCAAACCGAGCTTGCCAGGGCCGAACAACTGGTCGAACGTGGCATATCCAGCGATGCTACACTTGATCGTGCTGAGCAGACCTCGCGTGTGGCACAAGCGAATGTCGACACCGCTAAAGCCGCAATATCTATGCGCGAGGCCGAAATTGCCAACGCGCAGGCAAGACTGATCGGGTTCAATGATCAGAGTCTTGCCGCTGCGGTCGGGACCACCTCCGAAGACATCCCGCTTTATGCTCCGGCGGACGGTCGAATCCTTCGGGTAATCCAGCAGAGCGAGACTTCCCTGCCTGCCGGTGCACCGATCATGGAAATCGGTAACATCGCAAATGATCTGGAAGTGGTGGGCGAACTACTCTCGACAGACGCAGTTCAGGTCTCTGTGGGCGATTTGGTGATCATAACCGATTGGGGTGGACCGACGGAACTGACGGGAAAGGTAATTCGCGTCGACCCGTTCGGGATCACTCAGTATTCGGCCCTTGGCGTGGAAGAGCAGCGAGTGAATACAGTCATCGCCTTTTCCAGCCCGCCCGAAGACTATACTGGTCTGGGCCACGGATTTCGGGTGGAAACCCAGATCATCGTTTGGGAGGCTGAAGAAACATTGATTGTTCCTGCCAGTGCCCTCTTTCGAAGCCGCGATGCCTGGGTGGTGTTTGTCGTCATCAACGGAACCGCTCAACTTCGCACGATCAAAATCGGCCCGAACAATGGTATTGAAGCCCAAGTTAAGAGTGGGTTGTCCAAGGGTGAACGTGTGATCCTCTATCCCTCTTCCGGCCTGTCTGAGGGGATGCGCGTTTTGGAGCGGGTCATCAATTGAACATGCTGCCTTTAGCGATTGATGTTTCCCCAGCCAACTTGGCTTCCCAGCCAGCTATTAACTGCGCCCATGCCGGTCCTTCCTTTTGGCTGACCTCTGACTCGCTGCCTGTGTGGAGAGATAACCAGATGAGCTTACGCGGCTCCACCGACGCATACCGTTTCGGCACCCGCTTATAGAGCGATATTCCATAACTTTTGCCGCACCTCTTGATGGCGATAGCGAGCCCCCTTCACCGCACAACTGTAGCGCATATTGTAGAACGCAAATCGCAACTGGAGCGTATCCGTCCGGTGTGGCTGCTCTGATAGGGGAAGGAGTGTGCTGATAGTGTCCACCATTGATAGTAGACATCATGGTGCGGGTTATGGCGGGCAAGAAGGGTCAAAAGAAGCGGTTCTGGTCGGATGAGGAGAAGCGGTCGATCTGCGAGCAAACGCGTGCACCATGTGTTTCGGTAGCGCAGGTGGCACGGCGTTACGCGATAAACGCAAACTTGATCCACAAATGGCTGCGCGACCCGCGGTTTTCCCCAGATTTCCCAGACGACGGTGGCGCAGCCGAAGCGACCAGCTTCCTGCCTATTGAGATTGAAGGAGCGGTTCTCGCGCCGTCAACGCCATACTCGCCGATCTCTCCGCCTGACTTGGGCAGCCAACTCGCAGCGCACCGTGTAGACATCACTCTGTCGGATGGTCGGCGTATCCTGGTGGAGGGCACGACGGCGCTTTCGGCGGTGCTGACTCTGGTTGAGGGGTTGATGACATGATCCCGGTGCCGAGTAACACGCGCGTTTGGCTGGCAGCCGGGGTGACGGATATGCGGCGTGGATTTAACACGCTGGCGGCACAGGCCGAGAAGGTGCTGGAGGAAGACCCATTCTCGGGTCATCTGTTTGTGTTTCGGGGGCGACGCGGAGATTTGCTCAAGATCATCTGGTGGGACAGCCAGGGTGCATGCCTTTTCTCCAAACGGTTTGAACGTGGGCGTTTTGTTTGGCCTGCCGCCAAGGATGGCAAGATCAGCCTGTCAGCGGCCCAACTATCGATGCTGCTGGAAGGAATCGACTGGCGAATGCCGCGCAAGACCTGGCGACCTTTGCAGACTGGGTAGTGCAATAAACACAGGCGATCTGTCGTTTAAGGATTCACTTATTCGCTGCATTCCAGTATGTATTTGACCATGCTGGATGCGCTCAAAAACATGCCGGATGACCCTGACGACCTGAAAGGGTTGGTGTCTATGATGGGTGATGAGATTAAGTCGCAAGCCTATCAGATCGAGAAGCTGAAGGCGGAGCTGGCTGGTCATCGCAAAGCGCGTTTCGGGTCGAAGTCAGAGGGTTTGGATCAACTTATTTTTGATCTGACTGAAGACAAAGAGATTGAGGCTGCCGCTGAAGAACAGAAGTCCGAGCAAGTTGCCGACGTCGACACCAAATCTAAGCGCCAGCACAGCCGCAAACCTCTACCAGGTCATCTTGAACGGTGCGAAGAGGTGCTGTCTCCGGGTGAGACCTGCGATTGCGGCGGCACGTTGCGCCAGATCGGCGAGGACGTGACAGAGGAACAGGAATACATTCCTGGTCGCTTTGTGGTGAACAAGGTCATCCGCCCGCGCATGACTTGCAAAGATTGCGAAGGCTTCGCTCAAGCGCAACTACCATCGCGCCCGATTGAGGGTGGCCGCCCCGGAAAACGGTCATCTCATCTACCTGTTCATGGGCTCTGAGGGCGGTGGCAAAGCAGCCGCCATCGCAAACACCCTGATCGAGACGACAAAAATGAATTGGACTTGTCCCGGTTTAGTTCCGGTCTCTTTGGAGCAATGTTTGCTGTGAAGGAGATAAGAGATGGCAATACGATACACCGACGAGTTTCGCCGTGATGCGGTTCGCATCGCAATC
>PIVL01000079.1 GCA_003354145.1 Paracoccaceae bacterium | reverse complement strand
TTTATGAATTTTGCAGTTGGCTCAGCTATTCTGACTTTGGCTATGACTACACTTGCCGGTTGTAGTGGTGGTGGTGGTGGTGGTGACGAAGACCCAGGCGTTGACTTTACTGGTTTTTCGGACATGCCAGAAAGTGGAACCGTCATTTTCGAAGGAACCACCCGAAGTTCCTCCCTCAAACTTACGGCCGCAAGCGGTGTCACTATGTCATCTCCTTCAGGCCCGAATGCAACCAAAGCATCAGTGACAACTCAAAATGACAATTTGCTTGCTGTGGGCATAGATGCGCCCGGTGCGAGCGTTTCATTTGGCCCTGGAAATGAAGCTACTTTCCAAGATGATGGGTCTTATATTTCGGTTGAAACTGGAGATCGTGAAGGCTTTATGCACTTAGTGGACAGTCAAAAGGTAGGCTATGAATACCAAACTTTCGGGGTGTGGTACACCGGTCTTGGCACTAGCTCGGGGAATGTAGGGGTCGGTAGTTTCGGTGCAAAAACGACTACTCAAGGGATGCCGGGCGGAGCTGCATCATACAATGGTTCTAGTCTTGGAACTATGCGCGATGAAAATGGGGACGTGTATACTACCGTGTCTGAAGTGAATGTATACACAGACTTTTCCACGGCTTCAATCTCTAGCACGTCAACAGATAAGAGGCTTTTGGGCACATCAAGCTGGGTATCTGCTAGTTCCATTGATTTCAGCGGCAGGGGCCCGGTATCTGACACAGGATTCACAGCACAAGTCACAGGTGTGAGAAATGGGAATCTTACTGGAGACGCTAACGGGCAGTTTTATGGGACTAGTGCGCAAGAGGTTGGAGGTACATTCGGCCTAGAAACCTCGGGTGGACAAACCTATATTGGCTCTTTTGGGGCCGGTTACTAACGTCAGTTGCCAAATATAGGTTGAGCTATTCAAAATGGCGCGCCCACTTACTGACAGGCCCTCTAATATCTTAGGTATGGGCCTGAAAGTTACGCGTGCCATTTGAATATTTTTATGTTTGTGGCTTGTTTCGCATGCACTCACCGGAAGAATCTGATGAACCGACTCTTTTTGTTTTTTCTTTTGGTTTCGGTTTTTCAACTATTGTCTCATTCGGCGTCGTCTGCGCCGAATCCAGGCAGCGTTTCGCCCGATGCGAACCTTCCAAATGCAGACGAAATATCGATGTCGCCACAAACGATTGAAGCCGCGTTTCTTACCGGCCTAAGGTATCTTGAGACCGGTAGGCCGCAAAAGGCAATAGAAGTGTTCTCGGTGATCTTGGCAGCAGATCCGACCCTGATACGAGTTCGCCTTGAACTGGCACGCGCCTATTTTGCAGCCAAACAATGGGAGCGGGCCAGACAAGAGTTCTTCTTAGTTCTTTCTGGCGATTTGCCAGAGCCAGTACGGCGAACCATACTCGGTTTCATTCGCGCCATTGATGCGCGAAGAGGGTTTGACTGGGATATTAGTTTGGGCTTGACCAATGTAGGCAATAGACACGACTACGATTCCGATACTATCTTGTTGGACTTTGGAGGAGGTATTGTCCTGCCTCTCGAATTGGATCGCAATACGGAATCACAATTAGGCATTCGCGCAACCGGCGTCGCCAGTTACAGGCGCCCCATTGGCCTTGCATTCGGAGACAGGCTAGCGGCTTCTGGCTTTGTACAGGGTTCCTTCGATATTACCGATGCCCGAGATTCGGTTCTTGATGATTACACATTTGGGGCGAAAGCAGGGATCCGCTTTACGGGCACAAACACTACCTTTTCTGTGGCTCCAGTTTATTCTCGGCGTTATTCTGAAAGTAAACACGAAGGTAAATACTACGAAGATAAGTCTGGATTAGAGCTAGCTTTCGAAAGCCGCTCTGATTCTGGGTTTTCGGTGTTTGGCCTAACGTCGCTTTCATATGTCAACAACACGCTTGGCGCCAATCGTGATGGCACACTTGGTCTGGCACAATTTGGAATCCGTCAATCCATTGGGGGCCGCAGCTCTATTGGACTGACACTTTTCTATAATTCTAAAGACGTTGATTCTTACACGGAGCACTATAACTTGTATGGCGCGCGTCTCTTGGCCACCGTAGATGTTCCGTATGGGATAACACTACGTCCTTCGATTTTTTTCGAGAAGAAGGGCTTTCCCGATCCTAGCCCAATATTTATAGGCAACCCCGATGAAAAGTCTTTGGGTGCAGGCCTAAGAATTGAAAAGAATGATGTATTCATTGGAAATGGGTTCTCACCGTTTGTCGATCTAGGTTACAGGCGGACAAAGTCAGGTATCGCGGCTTTTAGTTACACTGAAAGTAAATACGAGTTTGGATTAGAGAGAAGGTTTTGAGCTGCTTTGCAGTCGGTATTCAGCCCTCGGCTGGAAAAGCTACGTAAGATTCGAACAAAAGGTGGCCTAAACGAGCACCTGGAGCAGCACCAAAGCGGGGCGGGTCCAAACTGCATCGGTGCGCATTTTCAAAAAATCGATTTCAACCATACTTTAACCAGCAAGAATGTCCGCTTTGGATACGATGGAATTATCATACTGCACCTTCAGCAACAGGATCCGTCCCCATCTGTTCTATTGATCGATATTTGTACCACATACAGGACCCTCTTGGGGAAATTGGCACATTCGGTGGGAAAGTGGATTCTCCCTCTGCTGGAAGTGCTATAGGCTTGAGCCATGATACTCAGTACCGGCCGCCGCTATGTCTTTATTCATATCCCGAAAACCGGGGGCACATCGCTTGCCCTGGCGCTTGAGCAACGGGCGATGAAGGACGATATCATGCTGGGTGATACACCCAAAGCACAGCGTCGCCGTCGGCGCGCGCGAGGAATGCAATCGCGTGGGCGGCTTTGGAAACATTCCACGCTGTCAGACATCGAAGGGCTGGTGGACAAGGATGTATTGGAAGGGTTGTTCGCCTTTACGCTGGTGCGCAATCCCTGGGACCGGGCTGTCAGCTATTACCACTGGTTACGCGACCAGCAGTTCGAACACAGCGCGGTAAGCCTTGCCCGAAGGTTGAGTTTTGCCGATTTTGTAGTACGCCCGCAGATTTGTGAAAGCTTTCGAAGAAATCCCGCAGGCCAATATATGCGGGGATCGGATGGGGCCGAGCATTGCGACGCCTTTATCCGCATCGAATATTTTGAGCAGGACGCAGCGCCACTAGTGGATCATCTGGGGTTTGATCTGACTCTGGAAATCAAAAACACCTCAAAGCGAAATGCCGATTTCCGGCCATACTATACAGACAAAACAGCCGAATCGATTGCCGATTGTTGCTCCGAGGATACTAAGCGTTTCGGTTACAGCTTTGAATAAAGGCGGTTTTTGTCGCTGAATCGGGTTCAATCCCAATATTTGTGATGGATTATCTGAGTGGGCCTGAACAATGCCTTAGTCTTGCCCATTTCTTACCACAGGACCGGCAATTGAATCAGGCATGGGTTTTTTGTGGCAATTCTTGGTCACTTTGCTACAGGAAACGAACCCATGCTTGGCTGGATGAAAAAAAACAATTTCGATGACGCGATGTCTGAAGACAACGGGGTCATGGAGGGGCTGTTGATCACCGGGCAGAGCGGCTTTATCGGCGACACCCATGTTGCGTCCAATCTGGGCTGGCGCGCGGTCGAAGAGCTTAGTGTTGGTGACAAAGTCCTGACTTTTGATCACGGGATGCAGACGATCACAGATATCCAGCGGCAATCGCAAGTCGCCTATGGCCATAAACTGCCTAAAGCCCAATTGCCGCTTATGGTGCCACGAGGCGCACTTAATAATCGTCGAGAAATGTGGCTGATGCCTGATCAGGGCTTGATGGTCGAATCCGAAAGTACCCAGGATTCTTTGGGCGATCCGTTTGCAATCATCCCGGCCACTGCATTGCAGGGGTTTCGCGGTATTGAACGGGCTGATCCCGGCGAACGTCTTGACGTGACCATATTGGCCTTTGCTCAGGATGAGGTCGTTTATGTCGAGGGCGGAATGCTAGCGCATTGCCCAAAACCGCATTACATATTGAGCGACGACATCAAAACATCTCAATCGCTCTATGAAGTTATGAATTCACCCTCTGCAGAGTTTCTGGTCGAATGCCTGGCGCGTCAGGATGACAGTGCCGACGCCTTTACCTGCGATCCGGAAGAACTTGCGCTGGTTACTGAACGTCGCGAGCGACCTGCCGTCGCGTAAGTGTCAGATTGATGCGCACCGGGCAGACGCATTTCTTACAAGAAGAAGTGGATCAGAGATTGTGCCCACCCCGCCGCTGTTGGCCGGGATGGGCAAGTTTTTTCTATTGATCAGGCGGCTTTGGCTTCAGGGGCAAAGCGGCCATAGAACGTTTGGCCTTTGGCGGCCATATCTCGCAGCAGGTCCGGGCAGGCAAACCGATCACCATAGGCAGCCTGCAACTGGTCGCAGCGTTCGGCGGCATAAGGTGCGCCGATGATATCCAGCCAGCTGAATGGTCCGCCCGACCAAGGTGCAAAACCCCAGCCAAGAATGGCGCCAACGTCGCCTTCGCGGATGTCCTCGAGAACGTTCTCTTCCAACGCGCGCACAGCTTCCAGAACCTGAGCGAACATCAGACGGTCCTGTACTTCTTGCAGCGACGGCTGGGTTTCGGCGTGCGGGTATTTGTCTTGCAGACCAGGCCAGTATTGGGTGCGCTTGCCTTTGTCATCATAATCAAAGAACCCGGCATTGGCCTTGCGCCCAAAACGTCCCTGTTCCTCAAGCCAGAAGATCAGGTCATCTGCACCGCTGGCCGGATAGGCATTGCCCATCGCTGCCTTGGTTGCGCGGGCGATTTTGGCACCCAGATCAATGCTGGTTTCGTCTGTCAACTGAACTGGCCCAACTGGAAAGCCCAGCTGCTGCGCAGCATTGTCGATCAGAACGGGCGACACACCTTCGGTGATCATCCGCGCGCCTTCGTTGACGTATGGAACCACACAGCGGTTGGCATAGAAGAACCGGGCATCATTGACCACGATCGGCGTTTTGCGGATCTGGCGTACGTAATCCAGCGCCTTGGCAATCGCCGTTGGGCCGGTTTCGGTGCCTTTGATGATTTCAACCAGCAGCATCTTTTCCACGGGCGAAAAGAAGTGGATGCCGATGAACTGATCCGGACGTTTGGACGCCTTGGCCAATTCGCCAATAGGCAGGGTCGAGGTGTTGGAGGCGAAAATGCAATCATCGGGAATAATTGCTTCGACCTTTTTGGTCATCTCGGCCTTAACACCAATATCCTCAAACACCGCTTCGATGATCAGATCACAACCCTTGAGCTGGTCCAGATCAGGCGTAGCGGTGATGCGCGACAGCATCGCCTCTTTCTTCTCGGCAGTGACCTTGCGCCGCTTCATGCCTTTGTCCAGATAGGTCTCGGTATAGGCTTTGCCTTTGTCCGCGGCCTCTTGGTCGCGGTCGATCAATACAACTTCGATGCCTGCCTGCGCTGACACCAGTGCAATACCCGCACCCATCATGCCTGCACCCAAAACACCAAGCTTTTTAACCCGTTGGTCTGCAACCTCTTTCGGCCGAACAGCACCCTTTTCAAGCGCTTCCTTGTTCAGAAACAACGAGCGGATCATGGCACCGGATGACGGGTTCATCAGTACATTGGTGAACCAGCGCGCTTCGATCTTCAGGGCATTGTCAAAATCGACCAACGCACCCTCATAGACTGCGCTCAGCATTGCCTTGGCAGCAGGAAACGCGCCTTTGGTTTTGCCATTAATCATGGCATTGGCACCGACAAAGGTCATGAACCCTGCCGGGTGATAAGGCGCACCTCCGGGCATTTTAAAGCCTTTGGCATCCCATGGCTTGACTATATCGGCAGGTGCCGCGTTGAGCACCCATTCGCGGGCTGCGGCGACCGGATCATCAACCACTTCGTCGATCAAACCTGCAGATTTAGCTTTGTCTGGGGCAACCAGCTTGCCCTCCATCAGGAAAGGCGAGGCTCCCATCAGGCCCAGCTTGCGCGTCAGACGGGTTGTACCACCAGCACCGGGAAAGATGCCAACCATGATTTCCGGCAGGCCAATGCGGGCCTTGGGATTGTTGGCGACAAAGATGCGGTGCGTGGCCAGCGGCAATTCGAGACCAATGCCCGCGGCAGTGCCGGGCAGGGCGGCGGCAATCGGTTTGCCGCCTTTGTTTGTTTTGGGATCCATGCCAGCGCGCTCGATTTTGCGCAGCAGGGCATGCATTTGCATCGTGCCCTCAAACAACCCTTTGGCCGGGTCGTCGCCAGCGTTTTCTTTCAGTGTGGCCAACAGGTTAAGGTCCATACCTCCAGCAAACGAATCGGCTTTGCCCGATGTGATCACGATGCCTTTGACAGCGTCATCTGCAAGCGCGTCATCAATTGCGGTGTCCAGTTCGGACAGACCTTCGATGGACATCACGTTCATGTTTTTGCCGGGAACATCCCAGACAATGGTTGCAACGCCATCGGCGTCTTTGGTCATTAAAAAGTCAGTCATGTGTCTTCTCCCTCATAGGGTGTGCCGTCTTTGCGGGTGTATTGATATCCGTGCTCGTCATCCTGCACCATCATGTCGATATCGCTGTAATAGGCGGTCTCGGTTGGGGTGCGTGTGCCAACAACAACAAATTGCGCATCGATATCGCCGCGGTTGACCAGGTGATGGCCATTGCCATCATTCGCCGGAAACGCGGCGCAGTCGCCGGGGGTCAGGATGGTTTCACCAAAGTCATCAATCAGCGTGCATGTGCCCGTCGTAACGACCAGAAATTCGTCCTGTTCAACGTGCCAGTGGCGCAGGGACGACAACGCCCCCGGCACCAACGTGACAAGATTGGCCCCAAACTGCGTAATCCCGGCCGCGTCGCCCAAACCTTGGACCTGTCGGCCCTCAACTGGTCCTGCTACCTCGGCCGGATAGGACGATCCGGTCCTGATCTTCACCGCGTTGATGTCGACCTTAGGCATCAGACCCGCTCGATCAATGTGGCCGCACCCATGCCGGATGCAATGCACAACGTGGCCAGACCGGTTTCTTTGTCCGACCGCTCCATTTCATCCAAAAGCGTGCCGATAATCATCGCACCGGTGGCGCCCAACGGGTGCCCCATCGCGATCGAGCCGCCGTTGACGTTGACCCGTTCCGGATCGACATCAAACGCCTGCTGGAACCGCAGAACCACGGCGGCAAAGGCTTCGTTGACTTCAAACAGATCGATGTCGCTGATATCCATGCCGTTATCGGCTAGAATCTTATGCGTCACCGGAACTGGTCCGGTCAGCATGATTGTAGGATCAGTCCCGATCTTGGCGGTGCCCTTGATCCGTGCGCGGGCTTTCAGACCGTATTTTTCACCGAACTCTTTGTTGCCGATCAGAACCGCAGCAGAGCCATCCACAATACCGGAACTGTTGCCCGCATGGTGGATATGGTTGATCCGCTCAAGATGCGGGTATTTCAGCATGGCGATATTATCAAAGCCGGGCATCACTTCACCCATTTGCTGAAACGCCGGGTTCAGCGCGCCAAGGCTTTGCATGTCCGTCTGCGGGCGCATGTATTCGTCATGGTCCAGAATGGACAGACCATTCTGGTCGCGCACATTGATCACCGAATTGGCAAAGCGATTATCGTCCCACGCCGCTTTGGCGCGACGCTGGGATTCAACGGCCAGGGTATCGGCCTGATCACGGGTAAAGCCGTATTCGGTTGCGATGATGTCAGCACTGATGCCCTGAGGTACAAAGTACTGCTCCATTGCCAGCGTCGGATCAACAGCAATGGCCGCGCCATCACTGCCCATCGCCACGCGACCCATCATTTCAACGCCACCGGCGATATAGCCGTCACCAGCGCCACCACGCACCTGATTGGCGGCCAGATTGACGGCTTCCATGCCCGAGGCACAAAAGCGGTTGATCGCAAGGCCCGGAATGGATTCATCCAGGTCCGAGGCAAGCACGGCAGAGCGCGCCAGACAGCCGCCCTGTTCCATCACTTGCGTGACATTACCCCAGATAACATCCTCGACGGCGTGACCGTCCAGATTGTTGCGCTCTTTTAGGGCGTTCAGGGTCAATGCAGACAGGCGCAGCGACGTAACTTCATGCAGCGAACCGTCTTTGCGGCCTTTGCCTCGCGGGGTACGCAACGCATCGTAAATATAGGCTTCAGTCATTGTGGTCTCCTATCAGGCGCGGTCAGCGGGACTGCCGGGCATCAGATCATAAGGGGCTTTCCAGCCAGGCGTGTCGCTGATGCGGGTCAGCCAGGCGTCGATATGGGGCCAGTCACTGCGGTCAAACCCAAAGGGTTCCGGGTAGAACAGATAGCCGCAGCAGGCGATGTCGGCGGTGGTCAGGCGGCTTCCTACCAACCAGTTCTTGTCGGCGAGTTCATTGTTCAGGATCGTATAAGCGGCCTTGAGACGGCCCTGATTGAACGTGATAACTTCGGCGGGGCGTTTGTCTTCGGGCAGGAAATTCATCAGGAACCGGGTCATTCCGGCCATCGAGCTGAGTTTGTGGTTATCCCAGAGAATCCAGCGCATGATCTCGCGGCGTTCATTGGCGCTATGTGGACCAAGCTTGGATGACTTGGTGCTGACGTAATCCTGAATTGCACCCGATTGTGACAGTGTCAGTTCGCCATCGACCATGACTGGAACTTCGCCCATTGAGTTGATTTCGCGGAACTCCGGGCTGCGGCCTTCGCCGTTAAAAAAGTCGACAAATACCGGCTCCCACTCCAGCCCGCTAAGCTCTAGCGTCAGCGCTGCTTTGTAGGAATTTCCACTTTCGCCGAAACAATACAGTTTAATGCTCATGATTTGAAAGCCCCTCCCAGGGCGCGTTTGTGGCTAATGTTGAATTTGAGTATTTGGGACGAGAAGAAGCCAAAGGTTCTGCCTCCCAATAAACGTTTGTTAACCTTGATATGGAATGAGTGAAGGTGCGGTACAGGCTGGAGAGCCGATGGCCGTACGAGGAGAAGCCCCACCGTCCCGTCCAAATTGTGTCCGGATGGTGGGGTGGACGATCTTTCATATTCTTCTCGTCCCAAATACTCCCGCCGGAGGCATCCGTCACTTCATTTTTCCACCAATGGCTAAGTTTCAAAGCGACCTCGCAATCAGTTCTTTCATGATTTCGTTGGTGCCACCGTAAATCCGCTGCACCCGCGCGTCGGCCCACATTTCGCCGACAGCAGTTTCAATCATATAACCATAGCCGCCATGCAACTGAAGGCACTCGTCCAAGACTTCGCCCTGAATATCGGTCGTCCAGTATTTTGCCATTGCGGCCTTCTCGACAGTCAGCTCACCGCGCAGATGCTCGGCGATGCAGGCGTCCAGAAACGTGCGCGCAACCGTGGTTTTGGTTTGGCATTCCGCCAGCTTGAACCGTGTGTTCTGAAACTGCGTGAGCGGTCCGCCAAAGGCTTCGCGTTCCTTGCAATAGGCGATAGTGCGTTCTACTGCGCCTTCCATTGCGCCAACCGCACCGCACGCAATGGTGAGACGTTCCTGCGGCAGTTGCTGCATCATCTGATAAAACCCCTGACCTTCGATCCCACCGAGTATGTTTTCCGGCGGCACTTCGACATTGTCAAAAAACAGCTCAGACGTATCGGCGGCATGCATGCCAAGTTTTTCCAGATTGCGACCGCGCTGAAAGCCCTCGGCCCCGTCGGTTTCGACCACCACCAATGACACACCTTTTGAACCGGAATCGGGGTCGGTTTTGGCCGCTACAACGATTAGATTGGCGTGTTGACCGTTGGAAATAAAGGTTTTTTGTCCGGACAGTTTATAGGCATTGCCGTCGCGGATCGCCTTGGTCCTGATTGCCTGCACATCTGAACCGGTCGAGGGTTCAGTCATCGCCAATGCACCGACCATCTCGCCCGAGATCAATTTCGGCAGCCAGCGCTTTTTCTGCTCTTCAGTGCCGTAATTCAGGATGTAATGCGACACAATCGGCCCATGAATAGGCGCGCCCCAGCTGGCCAGATTGGCGCGTGATGCTTCGGCAATAATCACAGCTTCGTGGCCGAAATCACCGCCAACGCCACCGTACTCTTGGGGGATTGAAGGGCAAAGCAGGCCCAGCTCACCCGCCTGTTGCCATATCTCACGATCCATCTGCCCTTGTTTGCGCCATTCAGCGAATTTGGGGGCCCATTCATTGGCGATGAATTGGGCAGCCATATCGGCCAGCATCTTATGCTCGTCAGTCATCCAGGTGGCAGCGGACATTTGGCTCTCCTTAACGTTTGCGCGCTTCAAGTTCGGAATTGAACACGCGCAAGCGGTGGGTCAGGTTTTCGTGGTCGGTGACGGAATCGAAGTTCTCAAACAGAAAAGACAGAGCCTCGCCTTCGTCCAGTCCGGCCTCGGCTGCGAACCTGCGAAGGCGGCGATAACCATCTTCGGTCATGGCAACCGGAAAACGACGGGTCAGTTTAAAGCGTTTGGGCATAGCGCCCCCTTTTGTCTGAGGAAACGCGGCGAAAGAAACCTTCGCCGCGCGGTCAGCTTAGAAGTTTGCCGCGTCCAGCGCCATCACCGTATCTGCGCCCGTTTGGATGCGGGCCAGGTGCAGTGATGTGGCGGGCAATTGGCGTGCCATATAGTAGCGCCCAGTGGCGAGCTTTGTCTCATAAAACACCGCGTCAGAGGCACCAGAGGCAAGCGCATCAACTGCCGCTTTGCCCATGCGCGCCCACATCAGGCCAAGGCAGGCATGGCCAAACATATGCATAAAATCGGTCGAGCCGGCCAGTGCGTTGTTCGGGTTTTTCATGCCGTTCTGCATGAAATACATGCCAGCGGCCTGCAAGTCCTTTGAGGCGGCTTTCAAAGGTTCAAGAAAATCGCGATCAAAGGCTTCGTCAGCCCCCGAATTGTCTTTGATAAAGGATTTCACCAGATCAAAGAACGCCATCACATGTTTGCCGCCGTCTGCAGCCAGTTTGCGCCCAACCAAGTCCAGCGCCTGAACTCCATTGGCACCTTCATAGATCATCGCAATACGGGCATCGCGGGTGAACTGCGACATACCGGATTCTTCGATATATCCGTGACCGCCGTAAACCTGCTGGGATTTGATGGTCATGTCATATCCCTGATCGGTCAAAAAGCCTTTGATGACCGGGGTTAGCAAAGACACAAGGCCATCCGCATCGGAATCTTCATTGCGGTGCGCCTGATCAATCATCATGGCTCCCCATGCGATAAAAGCACGGGCACCTTCGGCAAAAGATTTTTGATCCATCAGCGAGCGTCGGATATCAGGGTGCACGATCAGCGGATCGGCCGGGCCTTCCGGGTTTTCAGCTCCGGTAACAGCGCGACCCTGCAGACGGTCCTTGGCGTAATCCACAGCGTTCTGATAGGCGACTTCGGACAGGGCAAGCCCTTGCAGGCCAACACCTAGACGGGCCTCGTTCATCATTGTGAACATGGCGCGCATGCCTTTGTGTTCATCCCCCAGAAGATAGCCGGTGGCACCGTCAAAGTTCATCACACAGGTTGAATTGCCGTGAATGCCCATCTTCTCTTCTAACATGCCACAGGATGCACCGTTGCGTGCTCCAAGCGAACCATCCTCGTTGACCATGAATTTTGGCACGATGAAAAGCGACACGCCTTTAATCCCGTCTGGACCACCAGCGATTTTTGCCAGCACCAGGTGGATGATGTTGTCGGACATGTCATGTTCGCCCGCCGAGATGAAAATCTTTTGGCCGGTGATCTTATAGCTGCCATCCGCCTGCGGATCCGCCTTGGTGCGCATCAAACCCAGATCAGTGCCACACTGAGGTTCGGTCAGGTTCATTGTGCCGGTCCAGTCACACGCAACCATCGGCGGCAGGAATGTATCCTTTTGCTGTTCGGTGCCATGCGCCAGAATGGCCGAGGCCGCGCCGTGAGTCAGACCCTGATACATGGTAAAGGCCTGATTGGCGGACGAGAACATTTCGCC
This sequence comes from Paracoccaceae bacterium, assembly GCA_003354145.1. GTDB lineage: Bacteria > Pseudomonadota > Alphaproteobacteria > Rhodobacterales > Rhodobacteraceae > NORP181. The sequence continues at coordinate 3,888 of PIVL01000079.1, read as the reverse complement.
CACGGACGTGCCGATAATGGCTGGCATATTCTGGCCACCATATTGTTCGGGCATGTCCAGACCGGTCCAGCCGCCCTCTTTCATTTTGCCAAAGGCTTCTTTGAACCCGGTAGGGGTTCGCACGACGCCATTTTCCAACACACAGCCTTCTTTGTCGCCAACTGTATTCAATGGGTGCAGAACATCCGTACTGATTTTGCCAGCTTCTTCCAACACCGCATAGGTGAAATCAGCCTCAAGTTCATCATAGCCGGGAATGCCGGATTCGGTAATCTTCAGGACGTCATGCAGCAGGAACTGCATGTCTTTGGTTGGGGCGGTATAGCGTGTCATCATAGGCTCCCTTAGGGTCGTAAGTCTGAATGGAATGGTCGCGTTACTGAGCGGCTTCTTGCTGGGTGTTCAAAGATGAAACCATCTTTTCCCCCCACTTCAATTGTTCCTGTAAATCGACGATAGCGTCTGTCAACTCGTCGCGCTGCCGGACCATATCGGCCAAACGGTCACGGGCGACGTCAACCGTGCGCATGATCTGGGTCTGCTGCTGGTCGTCCATATGGTAAAGATCCAGAAGCTGGCGAATTTCCTCAAGGCTGAAACCAAACCGTTTACCTCGCAGGATCAATGTCAAACGTGCGCGATCGCGCTTGGTGAACAGGCGCTTTTGACCTTCGCGAATTGGGAATAACAGCTCCTTGGACTCGTAAAAACGTAATGTTCTGGGTGTGACGTCAAAGGCGTCGCACATCTGGCGGATGGTCATCGTGGCATCTGACATGATAGTTACCTCTTCGGTTTGGTTGCGAGGTGTATTTGCGCTATTTTGCGGCAAATACAACACATGCTTGACGTTTACGTAAGGCGGACGTTACGTCACTTTTTGAGTGACGTTAGTTCCGCTTTGGTAAACCCTTGAAATTACAGAGTTTTCAGATAGTCGGCTTTGATGGCACTGGCGTTAACAAACCTTGCAAGGGGCGGGACTTTGCCTGTGTGTTATTCCAGGCTTTTGATAGTCGCTTCGCGCAAACTGCTCAGTTCTGAGAGGGCTTCGTCAATTTGCTCGCGCTGATTGGTCAGTTCAATAATCTGACGATTGGCCATTTCGACAAAGGCCCGATTTTGAGCCTCTGTTCCATCATTTTCATAAATCAGCAGCCACTGTCGAATGCCCTCAAGCTGAAAGCCAAATTTCCGACCACGCAGAATCAGCTCCATCCGAGCGCATTCGCGCGACCCGTAGAATCGCGACCGGTTTTCCCGGTCAGGCTTGAGCAATTCAATATATTCATAATAGCGCAACGTACGCGGCGTGACATCAAAACGGGCGCACATTTCTTTGAAAGTCAATCGGTCGTCTGACATGCAAACCTCATTTTAGTCGCCTGACGGTACGTCGTTGTCAGGCTAAGCGCAACCAGCAGGCTTGCCCTTTGGGCGCGAGACTGTTCAAAAAGGTGAAAGACCCCGACGCAGGAGTTTCAGCCTTGGCAGATAAATCAAAGATGGCGCAACAATTCATTCAGGCGCTTCCCCATGCCAGAGCATTGGGGTTGAAACTGATCGAAATTGGCAATGGTCAGGCCGCGATCACAATGCCCTATGCGAAACATATTGTTGGTGATCTGAAAACTGGCGTCATTCATGGCGGTGCGGTGAGTGCGGTAATGGACACTTGTTGTGGGGCTGCGGTCATGAGCCATCCTTCGACACCCACTGGTACAGCCACCATTGATCTACGGATCGATTATATGCGCGCTGCAACGCCGGGTCAGACAATTACGGCGCTCGCCACTTGCTATCATGTAGGACGTTCGGTTGCATTTGTACGAGCTACGGCGACAGATGAAGATACCGGAAACCCTGTGGCCACTGCATCGGGGTCTTTCACAGTTGAAACCTCACCCGGATCTTTCACCGAAAGGCGCAATTGATGGCCAATTCCGAGCCAATGCAGTTGGTAGAACAACGCCGCGATGCAGCACTTGCTGCGTTGATGCAGGGTGTGCCCTATATTCGGTTTTTGGGCATCGAATTTGATCGTCATGGCGCTGAACTGACGGGCGTTTTACGCTTTGATGACAAACTGATTGGCAACCCGTTCCTGCCTGCGCTGCATGGAGGCGTTACATCGGCGTTTCTGGAAGTAACCTCGATTATCACGCTGAGCATGGCGCACCTGTGGGAGCGCATCGAATCCGGCGAGATTGATGCGAAATCAGTGCCTCCCGAAAATCTGCCGAATTTGCCTAAAACAATCGATTTCACCGTTGATTATCTGCGATCCGGTCGGCCACGTGATGCCTATGCACGGGCCACCGTGGCGCGGGCCGGGCGCCGATATGCTTCGGTACAGTCAACAGCGTGGCAGGACAATCAGGACAAACCGTTTGCACAGGCCTCGGGGCATTTTCTGATGCCAGCGCTCGGGGATGCGCATGACGGCTGAAACATCTGCGCCAGTGACCCATCGTCGGGTTCTGAACATTGCGTTGCCCATTGTGATTTCCAACGCCACGGTCCCGATATTGGGGGCGGTAGATACCGGCGTTGTCGGTCAGCTTGGTACCGCTGCACCAATTGGCGCTGTTGGCATTGGCGCGATCATCCTAAGCTCGCTTTATTGGATGTTCGGTTTTCTGCGCATGGGGACCGTGGGCCTGACCAGTCAGGCGCTTGGTGCGGGCAATCGCAGTGAAGTGGCCGCAATGCTGACACGCGCACTGTTGATTGGTGCGATGGCCGGGGTGGCTTTGATTACATTGCAACTGCCGCTATTTTGGGCGGCGTTTCAGGTTTCTCCGGCCAGTCCTGAGGTCGAAGCGTTAGGTACGGACTATATGCGCATTCGCATCTGGTCAGCACCTGCGGCGATTGCGATGTATGGGATCACGGGGTGGTTGATCGCCCAAGAGCGCACCCGTGCTGTGCTGGTCATTCAGGTCTGGATGAATGGGCTGAATATCCTGCTGGACCTTTGGTTCGTGCTGGGGCTGGGTTGGAGTGTAAGCGGTGTCGCGCTGGCGACATTTCTGGCAGAATGGACAGGGCTGGCATTGGCGCTTTGGTTCTGTCGCTCGACTTTTCGGGCACCTGACTGGCGTAACTGGGTGCAAGTGTTTGATAGAATCCGATTGCGGCATATGGTGGTGGTCAACACCGACATTTTACTGCGCTCATTGTTGCTCGAAGCGGTGTTCGTGTCGTTCCTGTTTGTCGGAGCGGGCTTTGGTGACGTGACGCTGGCGGCCAATCAAGTGCTGTTGCAGTTCCTGATGATAACGGCCTTTGCATTGGATGGTTTCGCCTTTGCCGCCGAAGCACTGGTGGGGCAGGCGATGGGCGCACGGCAGCAATTGGCGCTGCGGCGGTCAGCGATGTTGACCAGTGTTTGGGGGCTGATCTGCGTGGTTGGCTTGGCGATTGTGTTTGCGCTGTGTGGCAATTGGGTGATTGATTTGATGACCAAATCAGCCGAGGTGCAGCAGGTTGCCCGTGATTATCTGATCTATATGGTTCTTGCCCCTCCACTGGGGCTCGCTGCGTGGATGCTCGACGGGATATTCATCGGCGCGACCAAGACACGGGATATGCGAAATATGATGGCGATCAGTTTTGTAATCTACACCATTACCGCTGTTGCGCTGGTGCCAGTGTATGGCAATCACGGGCTTTGGATTGCCTTGTTGGTGTCGTTTGTGGCGCGAGGTGTGACGATGGCACTGCGCTATCCGGCGTTAGAGCGATCTGCGATTTAACAGACTAGGTCCAGTCAGACCGCTTGCTTCCAACGGCATCCGCGACACTGGCAAAACCGTCACGTTCCAGCAATTGGTCCAGCCCTTCGGCAATGTCCACGGTCAGCGACATCCCCTGATAAACCAGCGC